>CAYHCW010000488.1:0-2630 GCA_964355025.1 uncultured Gemmatimonas sp.
GCGGCGACGGCCAGGTGTCGGTGGGTGACACCGTCATGAAGTCGCAGGCGGTGAAGGTGCGCGCGCTCCGCAACGGCAAAGTGCTCGCCGGCTTCGCCGGCGCCGCGGCCGACGCCTTCACGCTGTTCGAGAAGTTCGAGGAGAAGCTCGAGCGGCATCCGGGCAACCTGCCCAAGGCTGCGGTGGAACTGGCCAAGGAATGGCGCAGCGACCGCGTGCTTCGCCGCCTCGAGGCCCTGCTGGTCGTCTGCGATCGCGACCACGGCTTCGTGATTTCGGGCAACGGCGAACTCATCGAGCCCGACGACGGCATCCTCGCCATCGGGTCGGGGGGCAGCTACGCGCTGGCCGCGGCCCGGGCGCTGCTGGCCAACACGTCGCTCTCGGCGCCGGACATCGCGCGCAAGGCGATGATGATCGCGGGGGAGATTTGTGTCTATACCAACACGAATATCACCATTATAGAAACGGACTGAAAAGAAGCTGTCAGCTTTACGCTCTACGCCGTCAGCTGTAGGTAACGGACGGCGTAAAGCGTACAGCGTACAGCCCACAGCTTCTTTTCCAGTTACATCCGGAATGTCGACTTCTCCGAAGTCCGGCGGTACCCCTTCGGCACCTCAAGGTCCGCGTCATTCACCGCGCCCGGCGTGACCCTCGTGACCTCGTAGCGCAGGCGCGTCACGTCGTCTCCGTCGTCACCGCCCACGGTCATGCGGATGTCCGCCTTCAGCGGCGAGCCGCGAAAGAGCGCGGCCCGTGCCTCATCGCCCTGCACAATGAAGTCCTCATCCGAGGCGGCCAGCGCGAGCAGCGACGTGCTGACGATGTCGAGCAGCGGGTTGCGCATGAGCGCCAGCGAAGGATCGGCCCAGTACTCGCCCACCGCCGACCCCATCATGTCGTCCTTGGTGAAGCCCATCACGCGAATGCTGGTGCGCCAGTGCTGCCGCATCTGCACGCGCTCCGTCCGCCGCCCGGCCACGGAGGCGCCGGCGCCCAGTCGGGCGGTGTCGAGCCGTACGTCCTTCACCGAGAACTTCAGCACCGGCCCCGCGGCGCGCATCGCCGTGCCCACGATGTGGGCAAAGTCGTCGGTCTCGTGCTTTTCGTACGTCTGCTTGTTGGGGTGCACGACGTAGAGTGTCCGCCCGCCGTCAGCCAGCAGCAGGTAGTCCCCGTCCTTGTCGCGTTCGTCCGTGTCCACCCGGGCTCGGCCCGCGGACACGCGCACCGTGCCTTGGATGATGTCCTTCTCCTTCTTCCCGCCGGGATCGAGCCGGAAATCATATGAGTAGGCCTGCGGAGCCTGGCCGTCGGCGGCGGAAACGGCGAAAAGCAGCGAGACAGCGGCGAGGGTGCGCATGCGCGGGACTCCGGGGGCGGCGAGATACCCGCCCTACGCCTCGGTCGGGACGCTGGTTTCGCCCTCATACCTGCTACAATTAGCGGATGCCCGCCAACCGCACCGAGCAGGTCCTCGCCCGTCTGGCCGACCTGACCCCACGCAAGATCGTCGCCGAGCTCGACCGCTACATCGTCGGGCAGGGGGACGCCAAGAAGGCCGTCGCCATCGCCCTCCGCAACCGGTGGCGCCGCCAGCGCACGCCCGAGGGAATTCGCGAGGAGATCGCGCCCAACAACATCATCCTCATCGGCCCTACCGGCGTGGGCAAGACGGAGATCGCCCGCCGGCTGGCCAAGCTGACGGGTGCGCCGTTCATCAAGGTGGAGGCCTCGAAGTTCACCGAGGTGGGCTATGTGGGCCGTGACGTCGAGGGGATGGTGCGCGACCTCGTGGAGAGCGCCATCGACATGGTGCGGCACGAACGCGAGCACGACGTCGAGGACCTGGCCAACGATCGCGTGGACGAGCGCATCCTCGACTTCCTGCTGCCGGCGCCCGTCGAGCCGGCCCCCACCGCACCGGTGGAGGCGCCGCAGAACGTCTTCGTCGTGTCGCCGTCGGGCGGCGTGACGCAGGAGCACGAGCAGGCGCGCGAGCGGCACAAGCGCACGCGCGACAAGCTGAAGCAGTTGCTGCTCGACGGCCAGCTCGAGCAGCGCGAAATCGAGATCGAAGTGGCGGCCGCGTCGCCGGCGAACTTTGACTTCGCCCAGCAGGGTGGCCCGCCCGAGGGGATGGGCAACTTTGCCGAGATGCTCGAGCAGTTCATGCCCAAGCGCAAGAAGAAGCGCACCGTGTCGGTGGCCGACGCTCGTCGCATGCTGCAGGACGAGGAGTACGACAAGCTCATCAACCACGACGACGTGGTGGCCGACGCGCTCGACCGCGTGGAGAAGCTGGGCATCATCTTTCTCGACGAGATCGACAAGATTGCCGGCGGCAAGAGCGAGATGGGCGGCCCCGACGTCTCCCGCGAGGGGGTGCAGCGCGACCTGCTGCCGATCGTCGAGGGCTCCAACGTGCAGACCAAGTACGGCATGGTGAAGACCGATCACGTGCTCTTCATCGCCGCCGGCGCGTTCCACGTGAGCAAGCCGAGCGACCTGATTCCCGAGCTGCAGGGGCGCTTCCCCATTCGCGTGGAGCTCAAGCCGCTCACTGAAGCCGACTTCGTGCGCATCATGACCGAGCCGGAGAACGCGCTCACCAAGCAGTACGCGGC
>CAYHCW010000489.1:0-2630 GCA_964355025.1 uncultured Gemmatimonas sp.
GCTGACGGGCCATCCTTGGGAATCGCACCGGCCGGCACGTGGATGTGCGTCTCCAGCGCGCCAAGCCGCGAGCGGGGGATGCCCAGCAGCTCGGCGTTCTTGGTCACGAACGAAAACGCGGCGCGCGCCGACTCCTTCATCACGTCACCCAGCTGGCCCGTGAGGATCAGCGACACCGGCACGGCACTGGCCGCGTCGCCGGTGGACGACGTGGTGAGCGCGCGCGTGGAGGCTTCCACGAACATGATGTCGCCCCCCATCGGCGTGTAGTACAAGCCGGTGGCCACGCCCACCTCGTGCGCGGCGTTCGCCTTCTCCGGATGCACCCTCGGCCGGCCGAGCAGTTCGCGCACTTCGGTGGCGGTGATCACGCCGTCGCCTTCGATCGTCGTGCGGGTGTCACCCGTCGCAATGCGCCGAGCGACCTTGCGCGCCACCTTGCCGATCTCGCGCTCGAGCTGCCGCACGCCGCTCTCGCGCGTGTAGTTCATCACGAGCTGCATGATGGCATCGTTCTCGATCTTCACGTTCTTGTCGGCCAGGCCATTTTCCTCGAGCTGGCGCGGAATCAGGTACGCCTTCGCGATCTCCGACTTCTCGCGCTCGGTATACCCCGAGAACTCCACCACTTCCATGCGGTCGAGCAGCGGCCCCGGGATGTTCTGGATGAAGTTCGCCGTGGCGACGAACAACACCTCGCTGAGGTCGAACGGCACGCCGAGGTAGTGATCGGTGAAGGTGTCGTTCTGCGCCGGGTCGAGCACCTCGAGCAGCGCGCTTGACGGGTCGCCCTGGAACGAGACGCCGAGCTTGTCGACTTCGTCGAGCAGGAAGACGGGGTTCTTGGTGCCGGCCTGCTTCATGCCCTGGATGATGCGCCCGGGCATGGCCCCCACGTAGGTGCGACGATGGCCGCGGATGTCGGCTTCGTCCCGCGCGCCACCGAGCGATACCCGCACGTACTCGCGGCCGAGCGCGCGGGCGATCGACTTGGCAATCGACGTCTTGCCCACGCCGGGCGGGCCCGAGAACAGCAGGATGGGTCCCTTGGCCATGGCGCGCGCCTTGGCTTCGCGCTTGTCGGTGATGGTCCGGTCGTCGTCGCCGTTCCCCTTGCCGAGCGTCGGCGTGGCGTCCGCCTTCTTCTCCTTCAGCTTGGCAATCGGAAACTCGCCGGTCTTGTCGAGTTCGTCGGCGAGCTGCTTGGCGCGCAGCTGGCGGACGGCGAGAAACTCGAGCACGCGGTCCTTCACGTCCTTCAGGCCGTAATGGTCCTCGTCGAGCACGATGCCGGCGCGATTGAGGTCGAGCAGGTCGTCCGACCGCTTGTTCCACGGCAGTTCGGCGATCCACTCGAGGTACGTGCGGATCACCTGCGCTTCCATGGACTCGCGGCCCGACCGTTCGAGGCGCCCCAGCTCGCGGGCCACCTCGGCGCGCGCCTCCTTGGGCATCTCCAGCTTGAGCAGCTTGGTGCGCAGCTCCTCGATTTCCTTGGAGCTGTCCTCTTCACCCAGCTCCTTCTGGATGGCCTTCATCTGCTCGCGCAGGAACATCTCGCGCTGGCGCTCGCCGAGCTCCTCCTGCACCTGCGACTTGATGTCCTCCTGCGCCTCGAGCAGCGAGATCTGGCGCTGCACGTGCACGAGCACGCGGCGCAGGCGATCCTCCACGGAGAGGTTCTCCAGCAGGCCCTGCTTCTCGGGGACCGCCAGTTCGATGTAGCCGGCCACGAGGTCGGCGAAGCGGCCGGGTTCGGTGACCGAGTCGAGCACCTGATGCACGACTTCCTCGGGCAGGCCTCGGCGTTCGCCCAGCTCGCCCGCTCGTTCGCGGATCTCCTTGTACAGCGCCTGGTATGCCGGGTCGTTCTCGTCCAGCGGGGTGAGGTCATCGACCTGCGTCACAACCGCCGACAGGTAGCCCTCGGTGGTGCTGTACTGCAGGGAGGTGGCGCGCTGCTCACCCTGGAGCAGCAGCTGCACGCCGCCCAGCCCGCGCTGGATCTGCCCGATACGGGCGATGACCCCCATCGAATACAGGATCTCGGGCGACGGCTCGTCGGTATTGTCGCGCTGGGCCACGGCGAAGACGAGCCGGTCGCCCTTGAGGGCGGCCTCGATGGCCCGCAGCGTCCCCGGACGGCCGGCGGCGATCGGGGCTGTCAGCCCCGGGAAGATGACCGTCCCGCGCAACGGAAGGACGGGGAGTGTCTGTCGGATGCTCATCTGGGTTCCTTGGTGCCTGCGCGACTCCACAGGGGGCAATGAGGAGGGATCTGCCCCTGTCTACAGCAACTGGCGTACCACGCCCCGTTTCACCCGGCAAGCCGCTGACCGGTTCCGGCGCGCCATACCCTCTGGAGCCTGAGATACGACATATGGGCGGGACTCGCAACTTTCGACTGCCCAACTGACGTAAGGACTGACATAACTGAGAGAACTACAGAGAACTACAGAAGACGACAGAGTACGACAGAATGCGACGGCGTGCGGACCGGCGCCATTGGCTTGTCACTCGCGCTCTTGTGCCCGGTTTCTTACCTTTCGCCACCTCCGTGGAAGAATCCCTCCTGTCCAAGTCCGACTCCGAGCTGCGTTCGCATATCGCGAACGTGCTCGACAGCGCGT
>CAYHCW010000490.1:0-2625 GCA_964355025.1 uncultured Gemmatimonas sp.
CGGATGTTCGTGTGGGGCATGCAGCCGACGATTGCCAACCTGATGGACGAGCAGTTCACCAGGCGCGCCGGCGAGATTGCGTACCTCACGGGCCTGGCGCGGCTGCGTCACGCCAATCGTGCCTGGCTGCAGGACGGCGCGTTCGTGATCCCACCGGCATCGGACGCGCCGGAGCTGAGTTTCACCGGGTCGCGGATTTCCATCTACGCGGCACGACGCGGCGGCGCCACCGAGGTGCCGTTGCGCGCGCCGGCGGTGCTCACCGGCGCGTGGCGCGCGCGAAGTGGCGCCGTCGGCATTGCGCTCGCCAGCATTGATGACGCGCCGCACCGGCTGACGCTGGCGCTCGATCCGGTGCGTCACGCCACCACGCGCGGCGCGACACTCTGGCGGGTCGATGCCTCAGGCAGGAAGCGCGCGGGCGCGCTTCCCCCGGGCGCGCGTCAGGTCACCGTTGACGTCGGCGCTCTTGAGGGTGTGCTGCTGGTCATCGAACCGGTTACGGCGAAATCGCCGCAACCCCCGCGATGAGCCGCTCCACTTCGTCGTCGCTCGTGTAGCACGAGCATCCCGCGCGGATCAATCCGTGCGGCTGCAGGCCCAGCCGCTCCACGACCGTCGAGGCGTAGAAGTCGCCGTGCGACACGAAGATCGCGCGCTCGGCGAGCGCACGCGTCGCATCCTCGGGCGTGATGCCGTCAATCGTGAACGAGATGGTCGGCGTGCGCGGGCGGCCCGGGGGCGGCCCGTGCCGAGTGACCCCCGTGAGGGCGCCCAGCCCCTCCCAGAGGCGCGCGAATTGACGCGATTCCCGCGCATGCAACCCCGTCATGGCACTCACGAGTTGCGCGCGGTGGTCATGCCCCGAGCCCAGTGAACCCAGGAAGTGCACGGCAGCAGCGGCGCCCACGATGCCCTCGTGGTTCTGTGTGCCGGTCTCGAGCCGCTCGGGCCCGGTGTCGGGGGCGGGCTCCAGCTTCGGTACGTCGAGCGCGGCCAGGCGATCGGCCTTGCCATACAGCACGCCGATGTGCGGCCCGTAGAACTTGTACGCCGAGCAGGAGAGAAAATCGCAGTCGATGGCCTGCACGTCCACGACGCCGTGTGGCGCGTAGTGCACGGCGTCCACAAAGCTGAGCGCCCCGGCATCGTGCGCCAGTTGCGTGGCCCTGGTCACGTCCGGCATCGTGCCAAGCGCGTTGGAACCCGCGCCGATGGCCAGCAGGCGCGTCTTCGACGAAAAGGCGCGTTCCAGCGCCGCCCAGTCGAGTTCATACGTGGCGAGGTCGAGGGGCACCACCTTGATGGTGATGCCGCGCTCCTGCGCGAGGGCCCGCCACGGCGCCTGGTTGGCGTGATGGTCGAGCTCCGTGATGATCACTTCGTCGCCCGGGCCCCACCCGCGGCCCAGCGCGCGCGCCAGGTGGAACGTGAGCGTCGTCATGTTGGCGCCAAACGCCACTTCGTGCGGCGCGGCGTGCAGCAGCGCGGCCAGCGCGGCGCGCGCCGCGCTGATGGCGGCGTCGGTCTCCTCGCTGGTGAGGTACGCCCAGTGCGTGTTGGCGTTGTGATGCAGCAGGTAGTCACTCATCGCGTCGGCCACCTCACGCGGCACCTGCGTGCCGCCGGGTCCGTCGAAGTACGCAATGCGCTCGCCGCGGTGCTGGCGCTGCAGCGCCGGAAAGTGCGCGCGAATCTCCTCGACCGACGGCAGTGCGTGCGGTGAACGGGTCATGTGATTTCTCCTCCGGCCATCTGTTCGAAGTACTTCACGGCTTCCACGTGGTCGGCCTCTTCGCCCAGCGCCACGTGCGCCGCGCGAAAGAGCTCGGCGGTCAGCTGGATCAGCGGCGACGGCACCTTCTGGTCGCGCGCCACCTGTGCGGCAATGCCCACGTCCTTGTCCAGCAGCGCCAGGCGGAACGTGCGCGGGAATGCGCGCGTCAGCACGCGCTCGGGAAACAGGTTCATCGAACTGTTCGACCGGCCGCTCGACGCATTGATCACGTCGAGCGCCACCGCCGGCTTCACGCCGGCCTTCGACAGCGCCAGCAGTCCCTCCGCCGCCGACCAGATGTGCACCGCGAGCAGCGCGTTGTTCACGGCCTTCAGCGCGTCGCCGGCGCCCACCGCACCGCAGTGCACGATCTTCTCGCCCATTGCCCGCAGCACCGGCATGGCGCGTTCGAGCAAGGCCGCGTCACCACCCACCATGATGGTGAGCGCCCCCTTCTCCGCCCCGGCCACGCCGCCAGACACCGGCGCATCGATGAAACCGATGCCCTGCTCGGCCAGTCGCGCCGCCATGCGCTGCGAAGTGGCCGGATCGCCCGAGGTGCAGTCGATGAATAGCGTGCCGCGGGTGAGGCCGGCGAGAAGGCCGTCGGGGCCGTCGAACAGCGCTTCCACCTCACGCGAGGTCGGCAGGCACGTGATGACGACCTGCGCGCCGCGCACGGCATCGGCGGGCGTTGCTGCGGCACGGGCGGCGTGCGCTGCGGCGAACGTCGTCGCCTTGGCCCCGGTGCGGTTCCAGACGACGAGGGAGAAGCCGGGTATGGCCAGGTGGCGGGCCATCGGGGTGCCGATGGCGCCGAGTCCGAGGAACGCGATGTTGGTGGGCAT
>CAYHCW010000491.1:0-2619 GCA_964355025.1 uncultured Gemmatimonas sp.
CTCACCCACCACCCCACTCGTCCCCCCGCACCAAACCCCCGCACCCCGCACTCCCCCTCAAATGACGACCATCGCATCCCCATACGAGTAAAACCGGTACCCCTCATCGATGGCCACGCGATACGCTTCCATCGCCAAATCATACCCTGCCATCGCCGCCACCAGCATCAGCAGCGTCGACTTGGGCAAATGGAAGTTGGTGATCAGCCGGTCTGCTCCCCGCACCGTGTACGGCGGATGAATGAAGATCTTCGTCTCGCCGTCGAACGGGTGGAACACACCGCGGTCATCCACCACGCTCTCCAGCGCGCGCAGCGACGTCGTTCCGACGCACCACACCTTGCCGCCGAGCTCGCGCACGGCATTCAGCTGGCCCGCGGTGTCGGGGGTGACGCGGAACCACTCCTCGTGCATCAGGTGCTCGTTGAGATGCTCGGCATCCACCGGCTTGAACGTGCCCGCACCCACGTGCAGCAGCACCTCGGCGCGCTCCACGCCGTTGGCGTCGAGTGCGGCGAGCAGCTCGGGCGTGAAATGCAGGCCCGCCGTGGGCGCGGCCACCGAGCCCGACTGGCGCGCATACACCGTCTGGTACCGCTCCACGTCGGCAACGGCGTCGGCGCGCTCGATGTACGGCGGCAGCGGCACGTGGCCGTGCGCCTCGATCATCTTCAGCTCGTCGCCCGTCACCACCAGCCGCACCAGCCGCGTGTGCCGCTCGGTGGCGTCCTCCACGACGACGTCAAAGCCCGGCGCGATGTGCACCGTGCGCCCGGGCTTCAGCTTGTTGCCCGGCTGCACCATCGCCTCCCAGCGGCCGTCGCCGTGGTGCCGCAGCAGGAAGATCTCGGCCGAGGCCCCCGAGTCGCGCGTGCCGAGCAGGCGGGCGCGAAAGACGCGCGTGGTGTTCAGCACGAGCGCGTCACCCGACGGGATGATCGTCGCCAGATCGGCGAAGCGCCGGTGCTCGATGACCCCGGAGTCGCGATGCACCACCATCAACCGCGATTCGTCGCGTCGCGCCGCTGGCGATTGCGCGATGCGTTCCGCGCTCAGGTGAAAATCGTAGTCGCTGGTGCGCAGTCCCTTCACGGCATCCGCCGGAGCCTAGAGCAGCGACGCCTGCGCGTCGTTGTCCTGCTTGGGCGGGGTGAAGCCGAAGTGCCGGAACGCCAGCGCCGTCGCCACGCGACCGCGCGAGGTGCGCTGCAGGAATCCGTTCTGCACCAGGAAGGGCTCGTACACTTCCTCGATGGTGTCGGCGTCCTCGCCGACCGCCGCGGCGATGGTCTGCAGGCCCACCGGACCGCCCTCGAACTTCTCGATCAGCGTGCGCAGCAGGCGCGCGTCCATTTCGTCGAGCCCAAAGTGATCGACGTCGAGCATCTCCAGCGCCTCGCGCGCCACGGCCTCGGTGACGATGCCATTGGCGCGCACCTGCGCGTAGTCGCGCACGCGGCGCAGCAGCCGGTTGGCCACCCGCGGCGTGCCGCGCGCGCGCCGGGCGAGTTCGCGGGCGCCGTTGGGCTCGATCTGCACCTTCATCACCTCGGCCGTGCGAAACACGATGTGCTCGAGTTCCTCGGCCGGGTAGTAGTTCAGGCGCAGCTCGATGCCGAAGCGCGAACGCAGCGGGGCGGTGAGCATGCCGAGGCGCGTCGTCGCGCCGATGAGCGTGAAGCGCTCCACCGGCATCGTGATCGTCTGCGCCTTGGGACCGTCGCTCAGGCGAATGTCGATCTTGTAGTCTTCCATCGCCGGATAGAGGAACTCATCGATGATCGGGCGCAGGCGGTGAATCTCGTCGATGAACAGGATGTCGCCTTCGCGCAGGTTGGTGAGCGTGCCCACCAGGTCGCCGGGCTTTTCCAGCGCCGGGCCGCTCGTCGTGCGGATGTTCACCCCGAGTTCGCGCGCCACCAGCTCGGCCAGCGTCGTCTTGCCCAGCCCCGGCGGCCCAAAGAGGAGCGCGTGGTCGAGCGGCTCCTTTCGCGCGAGCGCGGCATCGATGTAGATGCGCAGGGCGTCCTTCACCTTGCCCTGGCCAATGAACTCGGCCAGCCGCTGCGGGCGCAGCGACAGCTCGACGACGGATTCGTCGGCGAGAATCTCGGGAGTGGTGATCTCGGCGCGCGACATTCCCAAATGTACCCGGTGGTTGGCTGGTCGGCTTACAGCTTATGGCGTAGAGCGTACAGCGTAAAGCAGTTGTAAGCCGTACGCGGTACGCCATAAGCCGTCAGCGCACGGCTACCCACGCTTCGACACTCGCGCCAACGCCTTCCGAATCAGCTCCGCCGTGTCCGCCGGGCCATCGTCCTCGAGCACGCCGAGCACGGCCTTCTCGGCGTCGAGCGCCTGGTAGCCCAGCGCCATCAGCGCGCGCACGGCGTCGCTCCCGGGGCCGCTCGGCGCCGGCCGGCCGGCAGGGCCCGGCGCGGCGCCACCCGCCGCCACCAGCTTGTCCTGCAGTTCGAGCACCAGTCGTTCCGCCAGCTTCTTGCCCACGCGCGGCACCCGGGTGAGCACGGTCAGGTCCTTCTCCTGGATGGCGCGCACCAGCCGGTCGCCGCCCAGCGCCGACAGCAGGTTCATGGCGAGCGACGGACCCACGCCGGT
>CAYHCW010000492.1:0-2618 GCA_964355025.1 uncultured Gemmatimonas sp.
GCGTGAGTAGCGGAAGTCCACGTTCTTGCGCGACGGCAGGGTCAGCGAATTGCGGCCCACGCCGGCCGGGCGGTCGCTCGCCGTGCCGTCGTTGTTCAGCTCGCGATTGCTGCGCAGGTTGACGGGAATGCCGCTTGCCGCCTGGATGGCGATGCCGAACACGTTGTTGTTGAGGATGGCGCCGGCAGCGCCGCCACGCTCGAACTGCGGCATGGCCACCACGCTGGCCACGAAGGTGTGGCGCTGATCGAGCGCGTTCGGCCCGAGGTCGCGATCGAGGTTGGTCATGTCGGTCCGGCCGGGGTCGCCCTGCACCGACAGCACGTTGGTGATCGGGGCGTTGTCTTCGCTCTTGCCGAGGGTGTAGGCGAGGTCGAAGCCGATGCCCTTGTAGGTGCGGCGCGTCAGCTGCAGCGTCATGTTCTTGTAGGTGGAGTCGCCGGGCGACTGCACGCTGTTGATCACGTTGTAGCGGGGATCGAGGCGCGTGCTCGAGTTCACCGCCGTGCTGAACACCGCCAGGCCGTCAGGCAGCGTCGAGGTCGGGTTGATGACGTTGATGTTGGTCACCACCGGCAGGTTGTAGCCGGTCACGTACGAACCGCCGATGGCCACCGAATAGTGATCGCCGATGGCGCGCTCGAACTGCACGTTGTTCTGCCACGACCGCGCCACCTTGAAGTCGGAATCGACCGTCCAGGCGAGGTTCGGCGTCGCGCCGGAGCCGGCGCTGAGCACGGCCGGGAAGGCGGGGGCGCCGACCTGGGTCGGCGTGAACGAGGCCGAGGCGCGCGCGTTGGTGCCGTCGTTCTGCAGCGCCTGCTCGTAGATGGCGTTCAGTGTCTGGTCGTACATCACGCCGGTGTTGAAGCGCAGTACGGTCTTGCGCTCGCTGCCAAGGGTCCACACCGCGCCCAGGCGCGGCGCGAAGTTGTTCTTCGAGGTCGGGAACTTGCGCGACGTGGTGAGCGGCGCGTTGGCGTCGCCGTCGGGCACGCCGTAGAGGTCGTAGCGCACGCCGTAGAGAACCTTGAAGTCCGACGACACCCGCCAGTCGTCCTGCACGAACAGGCCGTACTGGGCCGTGTTGTATTCGAGGTCGGGCAGGCCGAAATACTGCGTGAAGCTGGTGTAGCCAAACCGGTTCGAGCCGTCACGCGCCGCGAGGTAGGCCGCCGCGTTCGGGAAGGTGTAGAGCTGGGCCGGCGCCGCGGTGCGGGTGTCGGCGACAAACTGCAGGTCGAACCCGGCCTTGAAGGCGTGGCTGCCGCGCAGCAGCGTCGTGCTGTTGTTCACCTGGGCGACGTTCTGCGTGAAGCCGAAGCCGACGTCCTGGGTGCTGGCGACCGAGCCGCCGAAGTTGGCCACGCCGGTCACGTTGATGGCCGGGCCGGTGCCCGACGCCTTGTTCGCCGCACGGCTCTGCGCGCGGGTCGCGTACTGGACGCGCAACTCATTGAGCATGTTCGAGCCGATCGTCGAGATCAACTGCGCGCCGGCCGAGTGCTGGCGGTCCGCGAAGTCGTTGGCGCGCTGCACCGACGACAGCCCGCCGCCGACGTTGGCGGTGATGAAGTTGTCGAAGAACATGTAGCGCACCGACAGGCGGTTGGCGCTGTTCAACTGGTGATCGATCTTGCCGATCGCGAACTCGGTGTTCAGGCCGCGCGGCATGTAGGCCGGCTCGGTCAGGCCGAGCAGCGCCTGGTTGGCCGGCGAGATCGTGATCACGCTCAGGCCCGACAGGTCGCGCTCGGTGTGCTCGTAGCCGCCGAAGAAGTGCGTCTTGTCCTTCACCAGCGGTCCGCCAAGGTCAACCGTGTAGACGTTGACGTCGGTGGGCGGCTTCACCGCGTTGGCGGCGGCGAAAAACGGCATCTCCACCATCGACTGGCGCTGCATGCGGTAGCTGCCCTGGCCCTTGAACGTATTGGTGCCCGACGGCGTGATGGCGTTGTAGACCATGCCCATGGTCTGGCCGAACTCCGGCGCGTAGCCGCTGGTCACGACCTTCACTTCGCGAATCATCACCTCCGACATCGGCATCTGGCGCAGGCCGGCGCGGTCCTTCTGGGTGTTGTTGCTGCCGTCCACCTGGTAGTTGACGCGCAGCAGCGCGCCGTTGGCGGTGATGCGGGGCACGCCGAACTCGTTGGTCTCAAAACCCACCACGCCCGGCTGCAGCAGCGCGAAGTTGTAGGGATTGCGCGAGGTCAGCGGCAGCGTTTTGATTTCCGCCTCGCTCAGCGTGCGCCCCTGTTCGATCTTCGCCAGGTCCACGAGTGGCGCATCGGCGGTGACCGTGATCGTCTCGGTCAGCGCGCCCACGGTGAGCTGCAGGTCGATGACCGCGGTCTGGCCGGCTCGCAGCGACACGCCGGTTTGCTCGAACTTCCGGAAACCCTGCAGTTCCGCGCTCACACGATAGGTTCCCAGCGAAAGCAGCGGCGCCCGGTAGAGCCCGCGCTCGTTAGTGACCACGACACGCTGGTCGCCGGTGTCGATGTTGACCACGGTCACGGTGACGCCGGGCAGCATTGCGCCCTGTTCGTCTTTGATCGTGCCTTCGATGGTGCCGTTGATGGCCGTGGACTGCGCGAGCGCCGGCGACACCAGCG
>CAYHCW010000493.1:0-2615 GCA_964355025.1 uncultured Gemmatimonas sp.
TGTTCACGGTGGTGCTGGAGCACTTCCAGACCGACACCGCCGACTTTGCCGACTATGTGCTGCCGGCCACGACCCAGCTGGAACACTGGGACGTGCACCTGTCCTATGGGCACCACTACGCCACGCTCAACCGGCCGGCGATTGCGCCAATGGGTGAGTGCAAGCCCAACACGCAGATCTTCCGCGAGATCGCCGCGCACATGGCGCTGGACGATCCGTGCTTTTCGGACGACGATGACGCCCTGCTTCGTCAGGCGCTGACAACGACCGATCCGAAGATGACGACGGTCACCTACGATGCGCTGATGGAGCACGGGTGGGTGCGGTTGAACGTGCCGACGCCGTTCATGCCATACGCCGAGGGGGGCTTCCCGACGCCGAGCGGGAAGTGCGAGTTCTACTCGGAGCGGATGGCGCAGATGGGCCTCGACCCGCTGCCGGCGTTCACGCCGCCGCACGAGTTTCCGGAGCGCGTGCCCGAACTGGCGGCCAGGTACCCGCTGACGCTCATTTCGTCGCCGCGGCACCAGTTCCTGAACTCGACGTTCGTGAACATCGCCTCGCTGCGCCGCGACGCCGAGCCGGAGGTGACGCTGCACCGGGATGACGCGGAGCAGCGCGGCATCGTCGACGGCATGCCGGTGGTCGTGTTCAACGACCGCGGCGCCTTCTCGGCGGTGGCCCGGGTGGGCGACGCCGTGCGCCCCGGCGTGGCGTGGGCGCCGAGCGTCTGGTGGGGCAAGCTCACCAGCGATGGCCACAACGCCAACGAGACGACGTCGCAAAAGCTTACCGACATGGGCGGCGGGCCGGTGTACTACGACAACCTCGTGGAGGTTGCGCCGGCGGAGTAAGGGCCGGTTGTTCTTGGAGTCTTACTGCATAACTCCCGATCACACGGATTACGCGGATGGACGCGGATACGGTCACTCCGGGTGTTGTATCCGCGTGCATCCGCGAAATCGGGAGTTCCGCAGTTGCAGTTTTTCGCATGCCGAGGCGTCGGAATGGTGCGGGTCTTACTGCAGAAACGCGGATGATTCGGATAACGGCCGATTCACGCGGATACTGCGGGGGGACCGATGGGCGAGGGAGATCTGCTGCACGGCGATGTCTCGCGTCGGGTAATCGGCGCCTTCTATTATGTATACAACCGGCTCGGATACGGTTTTCTCGAATCAGTATACCAGAAGGCGCTGGCGAACACGCTGGAGCGAACTGGAACCCGCGTGCACCGGGAAGCACCGATGGTCGTAGAGTTCGAAGGAACCGTGGTCGGTGATTTTCGCGCGGATCTCGTGGTGGAGAATCGCTTGGTCGTAGAGGTGAAGGCCGTGGAGCGCCTGGGCAGCGTGCACGAAGCGCAGCTGCTCAACTATCTTCGGGTCTCCGGCCTGCAGGTCGGCCTCCTGCTCAACTTTGGGCCGAAGGCGACGTACCGCCGGCTCATCAACTCGCGCGTGAACCTTTGTGCACCGTCGGGCGTTGATCGCCCAGCTCCCACATGAGACCCCCTTCGTGACCCAGCTCCCCCAGACACTCGGCGCGCTCAAGCAGTCGCCGTTCGGCGCCCCGGCCCGTCGCACGCGCACGGTGAAGGATGAGATCCGCCAGAACCTGCTGGCGCGCCTGGCTGCGGGCGGCCCGCTCTTTCCCGGCGTCGTGGGTTACGAAGACACGGTGATGCCGCACCTGGTGAACGCGCTGTTGTCGCGCCACCATTTCATCCTGCTTGGGCTTCGTGGCCAGGCCAAGTCGCGCATCCTGCGCGCGCTCACCACACTGCTCGACGACGCCATGCCGGTGGTCGCCGGCAGCGAGATCAACGACTCGCCGTTCGCCCCGGTGTCGCGGTTTGCGCACAACCGCCTGGCCGAGGCGGGTGACGACACGCCCATCGCCTGGGTGGGACGCGACCAGCGCTACGTGGAGAAGCTGGCAACGCCCGACGTGACCGTCGCCGACCTCATTGGCGATGTCGACCCCATCAAGGCGGCGCGCGGCGGGCACCTGCTGGCCGACGAGCTCACCATGCACTACGGCATGCTGCCGCGCGCCAATCGCGGCGTTTTTGCGCTGAACGAACTGCCCGACCTCGCTGGCAAGGTGCAGGTGGGCCTGTTCAACGTGATGCAGGAAGGCGACGTGCAGATCAAGGGCTATCCGGTGCGCCTGGCGCTCGACGTGCTGCTCTGCTTCACGGCGAACCCCGAGGATTACACCGCACGCGGCAAGATCATCACGCCCCTGAAGGACCGCATCGGCAGCGAGATCATCACGCACTACCCCGAGCACGTCGAGCAGGGAATGGCGATCACCAGGCAGGAAGCGTGGGCGGTGCGCGACGGCCGGCCGCTCGACCTGGTGCCGCTGGTGGCGGAGGTCATCGAGCGGGTTGCGTTCGAGGCGCGCCAGGACCGCCGCATCGACCATCGGTCGGGCGTGTCGCAGCGGCTGCCGATCACGGTGCTGGAGAACGTCATCTCCAACGCCGAGCGCCGGGCCGTGCAGACGGGCGAGGCGCGCATCACGCCGCGCATCGCCGACCTGTACGCCGCGCTGCCGGCCATCACGGGGAAGCTCGAGCTGGAGTACGAGGGCGAGCTGATGGGCGG
>CAYHCW010000494.1:0-2607 GCA_964355025.1 uncultured Gemmatimonas sp.
CCTCGTCCTCGGCGGCCCGACCGGCTCGGTACAGATGCTGCTCGTACGCCTGGACGGCCGCGGGCTCCTTCACAACCACGCTCACACCCCGCATCACCTCCTTCCGCGCTGCAGTGATCGCGGAACCGCGGGACGCCCCTGCGAGGTGTCGCAGCCTGCGCCCAAGACCGCGCGCAAAGGCGTGGAGGTGCGTCGAAGTGGTCGCGAGGAACCAGCCGAGGCGCTCAGTGCCCGGTCAATCACGCCCGGAGGCGAAATTCTGAGCGCCGGGTGATCTTGATGCGCTGGGAGATAGCATCATGGAACCACGGAAGATTCGAGGCGAGGACGAGGCGCGGAGCTGCCTGGCTGCGGTGGAGGCCAGCGGTCGGCCGCGCGTGGAGTGGGCCAAGGCCCACGGTATCGACGCGCGGTCGCTCCACGCCTGGCACGTCAACCTCACCCGTGGGAGTCGGATGCCGACACGACGGCGGCCGGTGCCTTCGCCTCCTGGGCTGCACCTCGTGGAACTTCTCGCCACCAACCCGAGTGTTGCGATCCCCTACCGCGTGCGGTGCGGGGTGTTCGAGGTGGAGGTCACGGGCGACGTTGACGAGGACCGGCTCGGTCGCGTGCTCCGCGCGATGGCGTCGTCGTGCTGACGCTCCCGTCGTCGGTACGGGTGTTCATCGCGGTGGAGCCCGTGGACATGCGCGGCTCCTTCGATTCGCTTGGGGGCCAGGTGAGGCGCCTGTCCATGGATCCGCAGGACGGGCACCTCTACGTGTTCACGAATGCGCGGAAGACCTTGATGAAGGTGTTGTTTTTCGACCGTTCTGGTTGGTGCATTTTTGCGAAGCGTCTGGAGTCGGGAACTTTTCAGCTCCCGGCGGTCAAGCCCGGCGCGCGCGAGGTGCGGGTCGACCCCGCCGTGCTCGGGCTCATCCTGGAGGGGGTCGATCTGTCGCGCGCGCCACGCCGCAAACGCTATGCAGCGCCGGAGTCCCCGGCGTAGTTGACGTTCGTCGATCGTTTCTGCCACACGGGATCGACAGTCGGTCGTGGGCCTGCGAAAAAGTAGCTGTGTCGCCCCTCGTTCACGAACTCGTCGGCCAGCTCCGCACCGCCCTCGCGGCCGCGGAGCTGCGAGCGGTCGCCTCCGAAGCGCGTACCGAGGTCGAACGACAGGAGAAGGAACGGGCTCGAGCCCAAGCCGCCGAACTCCGAGCCGAGCTGCGGACCTTGCGCGCCCAGGTCGATGAGCTTCTCCAGCTCGCGGCGACACAAAACGAGCGGCTGTCCGACCTGACCACCATGCTCCGCAGGAAGATGGCCCAGCGCAAGAACGGCGCAACCAACGCGTCGTCCACCACCGACCCGGAGGAGGACACAGGCGCAGACGGGCCGGAGCCGGCCGCCGCCCCGGAGCCCGTGGCCCTGCCTGCCCCGGCCGCGCCCAAGGAGAAGCGGCCGCGAACCCCACGAGCGAAGGGCACGGGACGGCGCCCGCTCCCCACGCACCTGCCCGAGACGGTGTTCGTGGGCCGCGTGGGGTGCTGCGGCCACTGTGGCAGCACGCGCCTGCTGGCGCGTGACCAGGAAGAGCGCCTGCGTCTCGACGCAGTTGAGACCATTGCGCGCCTTCGCCGCGAACTGTTGGAAGTGAAGCTGTGCAAGGACTGCGGGAAGACCACCACCGCGAAACCGCCCTCGTTGCCCTGCCCGAGGGCCAAGTTCACCTGTGGGTTCCTCGCCTGGGTGGTGACGATGAAATTCGTCTACCTCGTGCCGCTCAACCGGATTCATCGGCTGTTGAAGCGCCAAGGCGTCAACCTGGCGAAGAGCACCTTGGTTCGACTCATCGAGCTGGCCGCAGACCTCGCCGCCAAGGTGGACGGCGCGCACTGGAAGGAGCTGAAGGCCCGGCACTGCCTGCTCACCGACGCCACCAGCCTGAAGGTGCGGATCGACGGCCAGCCCGAGACGTGGGACGCGATCGTCGATGTGTTCAACGGCGGAGCGGTCGCCGTGTACCAATTCGCGCTCACCAAGCACGGGAACGAGATCGCCGCGTTGCTCAAGGGGTTCAAGGGCATCGTGATGTGCGACGCCGAGAGCCGTCTCAACGAACTGAGCCGCGCCGAGGGGGTGCGGCGGGCGAATTGCAACGCGCACCCGCGGCGGGCGTTTCGCGATGCCGAAGTCCAACAACCGATCCTGGCCAAGGAAGCCGGGCTGTTCTTGAGCCGGATGTACGCGGTCGAACGGGCCGCGGCCCGCGAAGGCCTGGTCGGACCGGCTCTGCTCGCGCGGCGGCAGACCGAGACCCGCCCCATCGTCGAGGCGTTCAAGGTCTGGCTCCAGCAGCACAGCGGACTGCTGCCGAGCGACCCCCTCGGCAGAGTCATCCGGTACTACCTCCGCCACTTCGACGACCTCACCCGGTTCGTCGGTGACGCGGAAATTCCGATCGACAACAATCCCAGCGAACGGGCGTTTCAGGATCACGCGCGATTGAGGCTGAATTCGCTGTTCGCCGGGAGCCCGGAAGGCGGCCGGCGCTGGGCCCTGTTGTTGGGGATCGTGACCACCGCTCAACGCCATCACCTCGATGTCCAGGCTTACCTC
>CAYHCW010000495.1:0-2606 GCA_964355025.1 uncultured Gemmatimonas sp.
GCCGAGGGCAAAGAAGGCGCGATAGATCAGCGCGTAGCCGTCAACGAGAAAGAGGCGCGGGGCCTGGGGGCGTGGCATGGGACCAAAGGTGGCCATCGCACCGAGGGAATACCAGCCGAAACGATCGCGGCCGCCTGTCCCGGGGGAGGAGGCGGCCGTGGCGCACAGCGTGGTTCTTTCGGCGCGTCGCGCCGTCAGACGCGCATGACGCTCGAGGCGTGGAGACCCTTGTCACGGGTCGTCAACTCGAACTCGACGGTCTGGCCCTCGGCGAGGGTCTTGAATCCATCCATCTCGATGGCTGAGAAATGGACGAATACGTCCTCCCCGCCCTCCCGTTCGATGAACCCGTAGCCCTTGGCGTCATTGAACCACTTCACCTTCCCGGTCAGCATTTCTGCCTCCAGCCCCAGTAGGAACCGTGCGCGTCTCAGCCGACAGGGCAGCCGGCCCGCTCAATTGTTCTACGGTCGCCGGGTTTGGATGTCAAGCGGGCGAGAGGGGAGTGCTCACCGACTCACGCGCCGCAGCCACTGCGACTGAAACGCCGCTTCGCTCGTGTTGGTCAGCCGCCACCGGCCAAATCCGGTCTGGTCGTAGAACATCAGCTGGATATTCTGATTGCGATACTCCCACACCTGCGACCGGCCGCGGTCGCCCATGCCGGCCATGCCCTGGTCGAACACCTGCGTGGGCTCCCCGAGGCCAAGGAACACCTTGCCGCGATCGGTCCTCCACCCCGGCATCCCTTCTTCCCGGTATTGCGCGGCCACGATGAGCAGGCGCGCGAAGTACTCGCTCAGTTCCTCGTTCACGATCGTTTCCGGACTGGGGTCGGTGGCCTTCACGAACTCGACCCACGCCCCAGGACGTCCCTCGGGGGTCGTGTCGCGCAGTGTCTTCAGCCGATACGGCGCCGCAAACCAGCGCAGGTAGGCAATCATCTCCTCGAATTTCGCCACCGGCAGTTCCTCGCCAAACGCGACGAATACCGGGGCGCGCACCGTGTCGGCCGCGCCGATGGGCCACATGGAGATGACCGTCACGCCGATGCCGACCTTCGACACGGGCACCGAAACCACGCCGCTGAACAGGCCACCGCGCGGCGGCAACGCCGTGGTGTCGCGCCACAGCACGCGGCCTTCGTCGCTGCGCGCCTCGATGGCGACGGGAAACCGCGGCCCTTCGTCGTATCCTTCCACGTACAGCGCAATGCTGGAGTCCCGGCCAAATATGGCCGTCGCGCGGGTGTTGTTCACCAGATCGGCGGGCAGTGCGCGAGACCGGCGCGGCACCACCCGGAGAAAGGGAACCGGCGTGGACATCGAGCGCGGCTGGCCCAGCCGAGGCACCACAAGCGCCATTTCCTGGGTGCTGGTGCGCCCGGTGCCATCGTCCCGCACCGACACCGCGAGTGCGTACCGGCCCGGCGCCACCGTGAGTCCCTGCTGAAAGACGATGCTCTCGTCACTGCGCCCGGTCTCCTTGAACGACGTCACGCGCACCACCTCGTGGGCTTCGATGTCGTGCACCACCACGCCACCCTGCCTGAGGGTCAGCCCGACGGAGTACCCAGAGAGGAACCGATCATTGTCGCGCGAGAACGACAGCGCGGCATTGGCGATGGAGAGTCCGACGGACAAGCTCGTGGAATCGGGCGTCGCCGTCGCGAGATACGACACGCCACCGACAAACGGCATCGGCGCGCCCGCGGACAGGAATCCCATCTGGGCGTACAGGCGCACCGCGTCGAACTCCGGTCCGGCGCTGAAGGAGCGCCCCGGTACGGATCCGCCTCCGCGCGGGGCAGGGGTCCCTGCCGTGGGCGTGCCGCGCCCTCCGCAGGCGAGGACTGAAAGGACGGACGCCGTGAACACGCGGCGACAAACGGCGGTCTGAAGTGCAGAAAGTCTCGTCATGATCTTCCTGGTACCCGGTAAATGCGCGCAAGATCACCCGTATTGCTTGCCAGCATCGTGCATCGCCGCTAGGTTCGCCACGTGGCTCGCGATCCTCTTGTCGGCACGACCGTTGCCGGATATCTCTTGCTCGACCGTGTTGGAGAAGGTGGCACTGCCACCGTCTACAAGGCCGAGCACGCCGAACATGGTTCCGTTGCGGTAAAGGTACTGCGCGAACGTCTGCGCCAGGACCGGACGGCCGTCGCGCGGTTCGTGCGCGAGGCCACCTTTGGCACGGCGGTGATCCACCCGAAAGTGGTGCGCACGATCGAAACCGGCCAGTCGCCCGAGGGACTCCCCTACCTGGCGATTGAGTGGGCTCCCGGCGAAATCCTCGAAGGATACGCCAAGCGCAATGCGCCGCTTCCTCCCGACGAAGTCGCCACGATCGTGCAGCAAATCGCCGAGGCCGTAAACGCGGCGCATGTCGCCGGAATCGTGCACCGCGACCTCAAGCCGGAAAACTTGATGTACGATCCCGAGTCCCGCGGCGTCAAGCTGCTCGACTTCGGCATCGCCACGAGCACCGACGTCGCGCCCGACGAGCGTCTCACCCGCGCCGGGTTCTTTGTCGGCACCCTGATGTACGTCGCCCCGGAAGCGCTGTCGGGCGAAGTGGTCACCCCGGCCGCCGATCAATACAGC
>CAYHCW010000496.1:0-2588 GCA_964355025.1 uncultured Gemmatimonas sp.
TGGGCCGGGGTGGACGCGTTGGATGTCGTGTGCGACTGCAGCGCCGTCATGGCCTGCGAGAGCGACTGCGGTGCGATCGTCCAGCCAATCCGGAAACCGGTCATCGCGTACGCCTTGGCCACGCCATTCACCACGACCAGCTGGTCGCGCGACGCCGCCACATCGAGCACCGAAGGCGCCTCGGCGCCGTTGTACGTGATGCGCCCGTAAATCTCGTCGCTGATCACCCACCATCCGCGCTCGGCCGCGACCTCGAGGATCGCCTGCAACTCCGCCGCGTCGTACACGGCGCCCGTTGGATTCGAGGGCGAGTTGAGCATCAGGCCCTTGGTCTGCGGTGTGGCGTGCGCACGCAGCAGCGCAGGCGTGACCTTGAGGTTGTGGCTGGGGTCACCCGGCACACCGACGGCGCGGGCACGGGCCAAGCCGACCATCTCGAAGTAGCTGACCCAGCTCGGCACCGGCACCAGCACGTCGTCGCCCGGCCCGAACAGGGCGTAGGTGGCATTGTGCAGCGACTGCTTGGAGCCGTTCGACACCACCACCTCGCTCGCGGTCACCGGCGGCTCGCCACGCCCCGCGCGCCGGCGGGTCGCCGCGGCAGCGATCACCTCGCGCAACGCGAGGATCCCATCGACGGCCGTGTAGCGCGTGGCGCCGGCATCCAGCGCCGCCTTGGTGGCGTCGCGGATGAAGGCCGGTGTGTCGAAGTCGGGTTCGCCCGCGCCCAGATCAATTATGGACCGCCCGGCGGCGCGCAGGGCCTTGGCCCGCTGGGAGACGGCGATCGTCGCCGACTCCTGGATCGAGGCGACGTTGGGCGACGGATCGAAGAACTGCGACATGGTCGAACCGGGCTCCCAATTGGATGGCCGGGGGGCAATGCGCTAGATTGTTTCCGAGCAGAAAAGTTAGCGCCACGCTGGCGCCGACGCCATTGACATTCGAGGTCGCAGTGAGCGCATCATCTTCCGCCGCCGCCGGCAGCACCGGCCGCAGCACTTCCGTCGCGCATTTTCTTGCCCCCCATTGGGGACGCATCGCCGACCGGCTCGCGCCGGTCCTTGACCGTGAAGGGGGAGAAGATGAGTCGGCGCCACGCGCGCTCGTCTGCGTTCCCGACCCCGGCGCCGCCGTGGAACTGGCCGCGGCGCTCCGCACCGCACGGCCCCAGCTGCCGCGCATCCTGCCCGTCACCGACGCGCTGCGCGCCGCGCGCGTGCTGAAGTCCGCAGGCGCCCCGATTGTCATTGCCACGCCGGCCGACGCCGAGCGACTGCTGGCCGCATCGGCGCTGCCGCTCGACGGCGTGCAGATGGTGGCGCTGGTGGCGGCCGACGAGTTCGACGCCGACCAGCTCTCCAGCGTGATGGCGTCGGTGCCCAAGGACGCGCGCCGCGTGCTGATCGCGGCCGATGCCACGCCGGCGGTCGAAGCGCTGCTCGAGCGCTACTTCCACAAGGCACACCGGCTGGCTGACGACGCCAGCAGCGAGACGACCCCCGCCGCCGTGCAGTTCCTTCTCGTACGCGGGAGCAACGCGGCAGAAAGTGTGGCCGCGGTGCTCGACGACCTCGATCCACCCTCGGCCGTCGTGGTCACGGCCGACACGGCCGGTGTGCACGAGGCCCTCGCGGCGGCCGGATACCCCGAGGAATCATCGCTCGTGCAGGTGAGTGATGGCGCGGCCGCGGCCAACGTGGCACTCATCGTCTTTGCGGGCCTGCCCTCGGCGGCGGCGTTCGAGTCGGCGATGTCGGCGCAGCCCGGCCGTGCCGTGGCGCTCATTGCCCCGCGCCAGCTGGCCATGCTCAAGCGCCTCGCAGGCAGTGCCGGCGTGACGCCGTTCGCGTCGCGACGCGCGACGAGCACCGCACGCGCGCACGACGAACGGTTGCGCGGCGAACTCCGTTCGTCCCTTGCCACGGCATATCCCGCTCGCGAGATCATCGCGCTCGAGCCACTGCTCGCGGAGTACGATGGCGTGGAGCTGGCCGGCGCCGCGTTGCGCCTCCTCGAGGCGGCGCGTGCCGCCGTGGCAGCGCCCGCCGTGCGTGCGTCCGGCGCGTCGATCTCGGCCGAACGCCCGGCGGCGCGGCCAGCGGCGCGTCCGGTGCGCTCGGATCGGTCAGACCGGCCGACGCGCTCGGACCGCCCGTCGAGCTCGGACCGTCCCAGCCGTCCGCGCGACGACTTTCCGCTGAAGGACCCGCGCGAACGCCCGAAGCCGCGCTTCGAGGACCGCACGGTGCGGCGCGACGCTCCGCCAGCCCGACGCAGCGCCAGCACGGGTGATCGCGATGAGCGCGCACCGCGTCGCAGCGTCGGCGACAAGCCGCGCTCGAGCTTTGGCGACAAGCCGCGCGGGAGCTTCGGCGACAAGCCCCGAGGGAGCTTCGGCGACAAGCCGCGCGGCAGCTACGGCGAGAAGCCGCGGAGCAGCTCGAGCGACAGGCCGCGCAGCAGCTCCAGCGACAAGCCTCGTGGCACCTTCGGCGACAAGCCGCGCGGTGGTTTCGGGGCAAAGCCGCGAGGCACCTTCAGCGACAAGCCCCGGAGCACGGGTCCGCGCCGTCCCCGAGACGACA
>CAYHCW010000497.1:0-2561 GCA_964355025.1 uncultured Gemmatimonas sp.
CACGCTCGTGTTCACGCGCGGGCTCGGCATCAGGCGCAACGCGGTGGTGCTGCCGCCGGGGTACGAACTCGCGTCCTCCACATTCCCCGCGCAGGTACTGCAGGAAAGAGACGGCCGGGTGGGCATCAGCTTCTGGAACAACACGCCGAGCGAGGCGGCGGTGACCATGAAGGCCGTGCCGCTCAAGGCGCCGGTGACCGCCGCTGCCGCGCTGCCGGCGTCGCTGGCCAATCGCCTCGACGAGCGCGCGCGGCAGGACCGCGAGATCGTCTACTTCTTGCAGCAGCCCGAGACGCACGCCTTCGACCTGTATCACGACTACACCGAGTCGCGTGCGGGAACGAGCACCTACCTGAACGTCGTGCGTGCCGGCAGCACCGTCACCAACCCCAGCGCGCTGAACCTCGACACCGGTGAACCACTGAAGCACGACGTGCTGAAGGGCGATGCCATCACGGCGGCCGGGCTCGACGTCGGGGGCGTGACGCCGCAGACCGAGGTGGTGGTCTTCCGATTTGCGCCGGTGCAGCCGGGAACGTCCATCCGGCTGCGGATGTCGGAGACATACACAGACAACAACCGGTATGGGGTGGTGGGTGGCGAGTTGGTTTGGGATCGCTCCTTCGGCAGGCCAGCCAACACCGTGGTGCTGCCGCTCGGCTGGATGCTGACCAATTCATCAATCCCGGCGACGGTCAGCACCCGCGCGGACGGGCGCGTGCAGCTGGACTTCATCAACGGGCGGCCCGGCGACATTGCGGTGCTCATTACGGCGCGGCGGCGGTAAGAGGCCCAATTGCCCCCTGAGGGGCGTCCAATTTCCGGGTCGAGGGGTTAGATTGAGGGGTACGGCCCACCCCCACGAGAACCACACGATGATCAAGGAATTCGGGTTCGAAGCCGAAGGGCGCAAGTATTCCTGCACGGTGGAGGAACGCCGCGGCACGAAGGGCGAGTTCTGGTGGTGGTTCGACGTGTCGGGCGATACGCAGAGCTACGCGCCGTTCCAGACCGCCAAGGACGACACGCGCGCGTCGGTGCAGGAGCGCGTCATCGCCTTCTATACGAATCGCTTGTTCCGCCTGTCGCAGCCGTCGGTGCACGGTTCGCAGTGGAAGAAGCGCGAGCCGGCGGCGGAAGCGGCGCCTGAGGCGACGGCGTAGGCTGGGCGGGCGGGTACTGCATACTGCTTTGCCACAGAAGAACACAGAAGAAATAACACCGATAAGAATTGGGGGGGGTTGGGGGGACAGCACTGTCCGCCGAGCCCCTTTTGGTTTTCGGTGTTCTTCTGTGTTCTTCTGTGGCAAAGCAGTTCTGCTGCGGCAAGGCAGTTCTGCCGTGGCGCACGGCCCCGCTGTAGCTGCAGATTCTGGGTTCCCCCGTCGTGGAGCCCGTATGTCGATGCGCCGCTGGTCGCTTGGCCTCGTCCTGTTCGCTGGTGCCACAAGTGCCGCCGCCCAAGGCAATGCCCAAGCCACCGCCCCCGGCCGCACCTGGCCCACCGCAACGCCCGCCGCCGTGGGCATCAACGCCAGCGTGCTCGACAGCATCGACGCCGAAATCAAGGCGGGGCGCTACGGCAACGTCGATCGCATGCTGGTCATCCGGCACGGGAAGGTGGCCTACGACGCCACGTACACCCACGACTACGGCACGATCTACGGCGACTCCGCCAAGGTCACCAACGGCCTCAATGCGCACGACCTCACCAGCCCGTACAACTATTTCAGTGCCTGGTGGCACCCGTGGTACCAGGGCAAGGTGGGCGACCTGCACACCCTGCAGTCGGTCACCAAGACCGTGACCTCGGTGGTCATCGGCACGGCCATCACGCGCGGTGAGTTTCCCAGCATCGACACGCCCATCCTGCGGTTCTTCGACACCACCAGGGTGGCGAACATCGACGACCGCAAGCGGCGCATCACCATCCGGCACGTGCTCACGATGACCGGCGGCTTCGACTGGAACGAGAACCTGCCGTACATCGACCCCAACAACACCGGCACGGTGATGGAGGGGAGCTACGACTGGGTGAAGTACATGATCGACCGCCCCATGGCGCGCGAGCCGGGGACGCTGTTCAACTACAGCAGCGGCGAGAGTGAACTGCTGGCGTACATCTTCCGCCGCGCCACGGGCGTGGATATCGAGGAGTACGCGGCGAAGCACCTGTTTGCCCCCATCGGCATCACGCACTGGTTCTGGAAGCGCACGCCGTCTGGCCCTGCCGACACCGAGGGCGGGCTGTACCTCGAGGCGCGCGACCTCGCCCGCATCTGGTACCTGTTTTCGCAGGACGGCCTGTGGAACGGCCAGCGCGTGGTGTCGCACGACTGGGTGCGCAGCTCCATCGCGCCCGCCGTGAGCACCGGCCCTGGAGCCAACGCGGCAAAGTACGGCTTCAAGTGGTGGCTGTACCCCGACCCGCTCGATGCCAGCAAGGTAGTGTGGGGCGGCTCCGGTTTCGGCGGCCAGCTTCCCGTGTACTTCCCCGACCTCGACCTCGTGGTGGTGTTCTACGGATGGAACATCCTGCCGGGCCGTCCGTCGCTGCCGTT
>CAYHCW010000498.1:0-2559 GCA_964355025.1 uncultured Gemmatimonas sp.
TCGTCTGTCCAACTTCTCGATCCTCAACAGACCGCAGCCGTGGACGCAGCCGCAGCCGTGGACGCAGCCGCAGCCGCAGCCGCAGCCGTGGACCCGAAGTTGATCGGTGGACACAACACAAGCCTATGGCGTTGCGGTTACGATCGGCGATGTAGTTAAAGTTTGTCACTTTGTCAGAAAAGATAGGACTCGGAGTGCATCTTTCTTGCAATTATTGCAGGAATATGCTGTAGTCCAATCATGTTCCTTCGACTTAACAGGGTTCAGCAGGGCGACCGGGCCTACCGGTACGCTGACCTCGTCGAGAGCTACCGCCGCGACGAGGATGGCCGGCCAGCGCATCGCGTCGTGGCCAAGCTGGGCAAGCTCTCGGATGCGGAAGTGGCGTCCTGGCGCGCCGTGCTTCAGGGGCTCGAGCACGGCCAGCGTGTGATCGTCGCACCCGAGTCAGGTGTCGCCGCGCGGCCGATGGCTCCCGAGGCCAACCTGCGATACTTGGACGCGGCAGTGCTTCTCGAGCTCTTTGGCGACTGGGGGCTCGGCGCGCTCTGTGACGAGCTCGTCGGGCGGGGTGACGCAGATGTCTCGCCGGGTGCGGTGGTGGCGGCACTGACCCTTCAGCGCTGCATGGAGCCTGGGTCGAAGTTGTTTGCGTCCCGCTGGATCCCGAGGACGGCACTGCCGGAGCTGCTCGGCGTTTCCCCCGGCGTGTTCAACAATACTCGTATCCACCGGGTGCTCGATGGGCTGAGCGAGGTGGGCGACGGGCTCCAGCAGGCGCTCGCGCGGCGCCTTGGCGAGCGCGAGGGCGCCTTCGTGTCGCTGTTCCTGGACACGACCGAAGCGACCTTCGAAGGCTGCGGGCCCGCGCTGGCGCAGAAGTGCCGAACCAAGGACGGCGTAGTCAAGCGCCGCATCAGCATCCCGCTGCTCTGCAACGAGCGGGGCTACCCGCTCCGCTGGGACGTGCTGCCCGGCACGTCGGCCGATTGCAACGTCTTCGTCGATGTGTGCCAGGCGCTCGCCGACGTGCCTTGGGCTCGCGGCATCCCCGTAGTCGTTGATCGCGCCGCCGGAACGACGGAGACCTTCACCCGACTGCTGGACACGGGCCTGCACGCCCTGACCGCGCTCGTCTCGGCGGAGAAGCCCGCCTACGCGCCGGAGCTGCCGTGCGGTGTCCTCGAGGGACTCGATGACATCGACCGGGACGGTCTCCGCAACGAGGCATCGCAGCGCGTCGAACGCGCCGGCTTCACCCGAGTGTCGGACGACCTCCTCGTCCACGATCTCGGGATCGTCACGCGAGTCGCACCGCCCGTGCCCGAGCGAGCGCCGACGTCCGTGAAGGCCGACCCGACCGGGCACTGCGCCGACGCGCTCGAACTCGCCCGCGCGGTGAGCCAGGAGCTTGCCAGTGGCTCTCACCGGTCCGTGGCCGCCGCCGCTCGTGCCCATCGTCTCTCGAAGATGGCGCTCGGCGAGTACCTCAAGCTCTTGGCGCTCACTCCTGCAATACAGGCGGTCGTCGCCGAACGGCAGCTCGAGGGATTGACGTTGCGGACCCTACAGCGCCTCGCGGCGCAGCCGGCCGAAGCACAGGATGCGGCCCTTGCCGACCTCCTCAGCCCCCTGACGCGCGCCCCCGCGGCCTCCGCGCCCGTGACCGACCCCGCTCGGCCGCTTCGCGTCCGAGCCGTGGCCTACTTCAATCCGGACATCTTCGTCGAGAAGCGTCGTGACGCCCAGGGGCTCCTGGACCGCACGCGCTCGGACCTCAGCATGCTCAATGAGCGCATAGCCAAGTCGCCCGCCCGATGGACCCGCGACCACGCCGCAGCAGCCGCGGACCGCATCCTGCGAAAGCGCCATCTCGTGGACGTCTTCACGCTGCGCATCCACACGGCCGACGACCCCGGCGCGCGCCGATACCGCGTCGAAGCCGTCCTCGACGAGGCCGCCTGGGCACGGCGTCGCCGACACGATGGCTTCACGGTCCTCGTCGCTCATCCCGACCTCGCCGGCTCGGCCGTCGATCTCTGTGCCCTCTATCGCAAGAGAGAAATGGTCGAGCACGACTTCCGCGTCATCAAGAGCCTCGTCGAGCTCCACCCCGTGCGACACCGCGTCGACCACAAGGTCAAGGCCCACGTCACACTGTGCATGCTCGCCCTCCTCTTGGAGCGCACCCTCCGCGACAAGCTCGGCACGCACGCCACGACGGAGCAAGCCCTCGAGACCCTCGCTACGTGTCACCTCAACCACTTCGGTAGGGATGGCTACGTCCTCACCCGACCCACCGACGAGCAGCGCCGACTGCTTGCTGCGCTGCACATGGACCGCCTTGCCGACGATGCCGAGGTCGAACGCCGCCTCACCCCCCGCTGAGCACGCCACACCGCGTTGGACTACAATCGGCGCCCGCGCCGCTGCACGTAGAGGTCTTCCCTCCGGCTGTGGTCAAGATCGGGTGGACGCAGCCGTGGACGTGGACGCAGCCGTGGACGTGGACGCAGCCGAGAACGTGGACGCAGCCGAGAACGTGGACGCAGCCGAGAA
>CAYHCW010000499.1:0-2555 GCA_964355025.1 uncultured Gemmatimonas sp.
CGCAGGTCGCTCGCCGCCTTGCAGTAGTCGCCGGCCAGGATGCCGAGGCCACCGGAGTAGATCGGCAGGCTTTCGTGAAAGCCGAACTCGGCGCAGAAATAGGCGATGAGGTCGTCGCCACGCAGGCCATGCGACGCCCGACGCGGGTCCCCGTCGGCGTGGTAGCTGTCATACGCGGCGAGCACCTGCCGGTAGTCGTTCAGGTACTCCGGGTCTTCGGCCGCCGCCAGCAGCCTTTCCTGGTCGACCCGCTTCAGCATCATCCTGGGGCTGTGCCCCACCGAGTTCCACAACTTCGGATTCAGCTGGGCAAAGAGCGCGCGCGCCGGACGGTCCCAGCTGTACCACAGGTTGTTGGCCAGCTCTTCCAGCCGCGCGAGGCGCGGGGGAATGCGCGGATTGACATCCAGGACGTACGGCGTCGGCGTCTTCATGGTCCACCCCTGCCCAGGGAGTTCGCCGGGGGACTACTTATATACTAACCGGGTTCGGGCCCGCCCAACTAGATGCGCGCCCGAATGAAGTCCGGCGTGTACTGCTGCAGCATTCCGGCGATCCGCGCAAACTGGTCGGTGATCAGCAGCAATCCGACGACCAGCAGCAACACACCGGCGAGCCGGTTGATCCACCCCATCTGCTTGCGGATCTTCTGGAAGAACCCGAGAAAGCGCTCCACCGCCACCGCGGCCAGCAGGAACGGGATGGCGAGCCCCATCGAGTACGCGAACAGCAGTACCAGCCCACGACCAAGATCGGCTTCGCTGGCCGTGTAGGTCAGGATCGCCCCGAGAATGGGGCCGATGCACGGCGACCAGCCCGCGCCGAAGGCGATGCCGACCAGCACCGTGCCGAGGTACCCCACGGGCTTGTCGGTGAGGTGCACGCGCGTGTCGCGCGCCAGCAGGCCGAGGTTGAGTACACCCAACAGGTAGAGCCCGAATACGATCACCAGCGCGCCGCCGAAGCGCGTCAGCCAGACGCGCTGCGACAGGAGCACGCGCCCGAGCACCGTGGCGCTCGCGCCAAGCGCCATGAAGATGAGCGTGAACCCCAGGATAAAGAGCAGCGAGTGGATGATCGCGGTGCGGCGCGAGCGCTGCACGTCCTCGAGGCTCAGCCCCGTGATGAACGTGACGTAGCTGGGCACCAGCGGCAGCACGCAGGGCGAGAGAAAACTGAGCAGCCCCGCGCTGAACGCGATGAAGAGGCCGAGCGTGGCCGGTTCGTTCACGACAATCTCCGGTCGATGGTGGGGGCCGAACGCTGGCACGCGCGGCAGGCGCCGTGGATGACGAGCTGGTGCCGTTCACGGGCGAACCCGCGGACGGCGGCAATGTTGCGGGCAATCTCATCGATGCGCCCGTCGCGAAACTCCTCGATGGCGCCGCACACCGAGCACAGCAGGTGTTCGTGCCTGGGCACGTCGCGCGCCGCCTCGAACCGCCGGAAACCCTCGCCGAAGTCGCGCTCGACAACGAGCCCCGAGTCGACCAGCAGGTCGATGGTGCGGTATACCGTGGCGAGCCCCACCTTGTGCCCGTGTTCCAGCACCTGCGACGCAACATCCTCGGCCGAGAGGTGCCCGGGCGCGTGCAGCAGCAGCTCGGCGATCACGAGCCGCTGTCCGGTGACCGGCAGCGCCTTGCCGCGCAGGTAGGCGCGAAATCGCCCGGTTACGGCGTCGTCCGCCACGCGGGTTCGGCCAGCAGGGCGCGCACTTGCTCGCCGCTGAACCGCTCGGATTCGGTGAGGTCCTTGGAGCGATGCATGACACCGCGCACCACCGTGTCCACCGTGGCCAGCGGCGCATCGGCCGTGGCGGTGAGCTCGAATGCCCACTTGCCCCGGTCTACGCCCTTTCGCGTCAGGCGGTAGCGGGCGGTGAACACGACGTGGCGGGAGTCGGCGGGGGTTTCGACGGCTGCGATGTCCACCGGGTCCGGGGGAGCTTGTGACTCGAGGTGCACAGAAACAGGCGCAGTGGAGTGCACAGGAAGGGGCACAGTGGAGTCCACAGGAACGGGAGCGGGGGAGTCGACGCCGTGGGCCGGCGCTACGTCCAACACCTCGGCGTCCGCCTCCTCCCCTGCACTTCGCCCTGCCTCTTCCCCTGAACTCCACTGCGCCTGTTCCCCTGCACCGGGCGGCGGCTCCAGATCCGGAAGCGCCGCTACGACAGCCACGCCGGTTTCCATGACGCCCTGGCGACGCGGACTGAACAGGTGCAGCTCGACGATGCGCTCAGCGCCAAGCCGGGCCACGATGGCCGAGAGAAATCGTGCGCGGGTATCGTCCATTCAGGAGGCTCCGGCGCCGGCCGCGGCCTTGGTGGCGCGCCGGGCGTCGAGTTCACGTTCAATGAAGAAGCGGAGGATGTGCATGAAGTCCTGCGCGTTGGTCACCACGCCAAAGGCCTGGTGCGTGCCGCGGTCCTTCAACTTGCTGACGACGAACTCCGAGGAATCGACGCAGATGGTGGGAAGCTCCCGGAGCGTGCCGTCCGCCTCCTCAATGTAAGCGGGCGTCATGTTGCCCGTGGCGATGGCGTGCAGCGC
>CAYHCW010000500.1:0-2553 GCA_964355025.1 uncultured Gemmatimonas sp.
ACTTTCACTACCACGCGATCGATGAACATTCAAAACTCATTGAAAGAGAACCTGTACCCTGTACGCTCTACGCTGTACGCCGTCCGCCAACTGCCACCTGCCAACTGCCAACTGCCAACAGCCAGCTAATTCCTCACCTTCGCCCAAAGCATCTTCGCCCGCCGCAGGTCCTCGGCCTTCACCACCCCGTCCAGCGCGTCCAGGCACTCGGCGATGACTTCGTCCGCCACCCCCACGTTGCGCGCGCCGTGCAGATGCGAGTGCAGTTGCCGGTCCTGCCCCGCCGCCACGCACGAGGCCACGATGCAGAGCTCACGCCGCCCCAGGTCCAGCCCCGGGCGGCTCAGCACCTTGCCGTACCCCTCGAGGATCATCCATTCGTCGAGGTCCGGATGCAGCGCGACGATATTGTGCCGCAGCTTCGCGTAAAACTTGCCGTACACCTGTGCGCAGGTGGCCTCGCCCGCCGCTCGATAACCCCCCTCCCCCTCACTTGCACCCCGCACCCCGAACCCCTCACCCTCAGTCCCCTCACTTGCACCCGCCACCCCGAACCCCTCACCCTCCCGTGCACCCTGCACTTCACCGTGCCTGTTCCCCTGCACCCGGCGAAGCTCCCTCATCGCATTCAGCGCCCTCGGAAACCCCGCAAACAAATACGACTGCAGGATCACCTCTTCCACCCATCGCGCCGGAGTGCGCGCCTCCGTCGTCTCGCGCAGCCCGTCTCGCACATCCAGCTCCGAGCCCGCCGCAATGCGCGCCGAAAGCCGCACCAGCGCCCGCGTGGCGGCGTCGAAGTCCAACGTAGCTGGGGGAGGCGTGACGTCCGTCATCGAAACATTTCACCACGCATCGGGTTATTGCTGCGGGCCACCAAACGGCCGGCCGGTCGCACTTTCTCCCGGGGCGCCCGCCCCTTAAGATACTAGCTTCACACGCAGACCTGACCGATTCCCATGAAACTGACCCGAACTGCCCTCATTGCCGTCCTTGCCCTCGCCGCCTGCGGCCGCGACAAGGTCCAGCCCGCGGACTCCGGCTCTGCCGAATCGACCCTGACGCCCGAGCAGAAGGAAGCGCTCAAGGTCGAGGACTACAAGAAGCGCCAGGCGGCCTTTGCCGACTCGGTGCTCCAGACGGTCACCCCGACCACGAAGCTCACCGAGAAGTACGGCAAGGACTTTGCCGTGGGCGGTGTCAAGATGCGCGATTCCCTGCTCGCGTTCGTTGGCCGCACGCCGCAGTGCTACAAGGATGGCAAGGGCGTCGATCCCTACCTCGCCGGCACCGTGACGTTCTACATTCACATGAGCGTCGTCGGATCGGACATTGCGCGCGTGCAGGAGAGCCAGTGGACGTCGCCCGCCGGCAACATCACCGACAAGTGCTTCAACGACGCCGGCCGCAACTGGAAGTTCCCCATGGGCCTGGCGAAGCAGGGGAAATACTTGCTGCAGGTGCAATTCAAGTAGAGTACGACAGAGTACGACAGAGTACGACAGAGCGCCCGGGGGAACCATCCTCCGGGCGCTCTCTGCATCATCCCCGCGTAAAACGTAAAACGTACGGCGTACAGCTTAAAGGTGCTTCAGCACTTCACCCAATCCTCACCTCTCCCACCTCATCCCCCCGCGTGTTCCGCAGCGCCTTGTGCAAGTACCCCTCCAGCCGCGCGCTCAGCACCGGCAGCACCCCCAGCAACCGCAGCACTTCCACCACGGCAAGGTGCTGCGCGCGCAGTGCGCCGTCCTCGGCCTTCACCACGTAGCCGATGCCGCGCTCGGGCACCATCACCGTGTGCACCCCCTCGGCGCCCACCTTGGCGATCACCCGCCCCTGCGTCTCCTGCAGCAGCACGGTGTCAAAGCGGTCGGTGCCGCCCACCAGGTGCGGGTGCGCGCGCATCGCCTCGGCGATCCGCCGCGGCATCTCTTCGCCCGCCGCGATGGCCGTGCCGAGGCGCGCGTAGGCCAGCGCCATGCGGTCGAGCGGCAGCGCCATCACCGGCACGCCGCAGCCATCCACCGCGATGGTCATGTCATCAATGGGCACACCGGTCCAGCACGCCACCTCGCCCAGGCACCCCAGTTGCACCTGATGCTCGGCGCGCTCGTAGCCGCGCGTGGCCCAGTTCATCGTATGCGCGCGGGCGAGCATCGCGGCGTGCTTGCCCGAGCAGTTGTTGTGCAGGCGCGTGAGTGGCAGCCCGCTTTCGCGCCAGAGCCTCGCGCCGCGGCTCGAGAGCGGTTCGTGCGGCCCGCACGCCAGGTCGCCCTCTTCGAGTCCGATGGACGCCAGCATGCGTTCGGCCACCACCAGGTGCTCCGGCTCGCCGCCGTGCGACGCGCAGGCCAGCGCCAGTTCCTCGGTGCCCCACGACAGGCTGTCAAAGCCGTCCGACGTGAGCAGCGGCAGCACCTGAAACGGCTTGGCGCACGAGCGCCACATGGTCACCAGGTGCGCATCGCGCGCGCCGGCCACCAACTGCCCGCCCTCCACCACGGCGGCGTGCACCCGGTGGCGGGACTCTACAGTGTCGCCGCGCGTGAC
>CAYHCW010000501.1:0-2540 GCA_964355025.1 uncultured Gemmatimonas sp.
ACCTCGATGCGTTCCCGCCCCTGCGGCACCGCGAGGTGCACCATCTTCTCGGCGACATCGCGCGTCGCGTTGTACACCTCCTGCCCGTTGGAGACCGTGCCGCTGAACGTGCGGAAGTAGGTCACCTCGCCGACGTGCGGCTCCACCATCGTCTTGAACGCCAACGCGGTGAACGGCGCGCCGTCGTGCGGATGGATCTCCACCGTGCGGTCACCCTCGGAGCCCTTGAAGGCGTGCAGCTCTTCCATGTCGTACGCCGAGGGCATGAGCTGGACCAGGAAGTCGAGCAGCGTGCGCGCGCCCCAGGTCAGCTGGGACGAGCAGCAAAGCAGCGGGAAGAGGTCCTGCCGCTTCATCGCCTCCTTCATGGCGGCCATTGCTTCGTCGCCGGGAATCTCCTCACCGCCGAAGAAGCGCTCGAGAAGCGCGTCGTCGGTGGCGGCCACCGCCTCGACCATTTCCTGGTGGTACTTCTCAAACCGGGCGCGCTCGCTCTCGGGAATGTCCATCTCCTCGTATTCACCTGCCTTGGTGCCGGTCTTGAAGACCTGCGCCTTCTTGGTGAAGAGGTTGATGATCCCCGTGAAACCCGCGCCGGCCCCGATGGGGATCTCCACCGGGACGACCTTGGCCGTGAGCTTGTCCTTGATGGACTGGTAGGCCGCATCGAAGTCCGCGTGCTCCTTGTCCATCATGGCGACCACGAAGAGCACCGGATCGCGACGGCGAATGGCCTCGAGGAAGTACCGCTCGGTGCCCACCTCCACGCCGTTGGCGGAGCCGATGGTCACCAGCGCGCCGTCAGCGGCCGTCAGGCCGGCGATGGCGTCACCCTGAAAATCCAGGAACCCGGGCGTGTCGATGAGGTTGATCTTGGTGTCGCGCCACTCGGCGAAGGCGCAGCCCATGGAAATTGAAAAACCGCGCTCGATTTCCTCCGGAGAGGTCACCGTCAACGCGGTTCCGTCCTTCACCTGGCCATGTCGCTTGCTGCTGCCTGACACGAATGCAAGGGCGTCAACCAACGTGGTCTTGCCGCTCGCTCCGTGCCCCACTACAGCGACATTTCTGATTGCCTCACTCCTGTATTCCTTCATACGGCCCTCCGCCGTTCCAGACGGCGATGCTTGGTTGCCTGAGATTCCGCATTGGGGCAGCCAACGTCAAGGGTGGATGGACCTGGCCCTTTGTAGGGGATTGGGTGCGGGGTGCGGGGGTTTGGTGAGGGGGGATGAGTGGGGTGGTGAGTGCGGGGGGGGGGGGCGCCCCCTCCCCCTTCCCCTCACTCCACTCATTCCTCCGCACCAAACCCCCGCACCCCGCACCCCTTCTCAAATAACAGAAGGGCCCGCGATCGCGGGCCCTTCTTGGCGTCGGAACGCCGATGTCTGACAGAACAGAGTTCGTCTAGTTCCCCTCGAGGTCCAGGTCGTAGGTGAGTCCTTCGGCTTCCCGAAGCACCGCCAGCACCGCTTCGGCACTCGCTGCGCTCGACGCATAGGCAGGCGTCGGCGTGAAGGAAAACGTGACCGCGCGCCGCGTACCTTCTGGCCAGTCGGCCATCAGCAGGCCGCCGACGAGCCGACGGATCACCTGCCCGCACTCGACGAGTAGCGACTGTGCGGTTTCGGCGAGCACGGCCAGCGGAATCTGCAGGTCGCGGGTCACCAGTTCCCCGGTCGTTTCGTCCCGCCAGGCGGCATCTCCTACCGCCCCGCGTTCCGGCCAGACCCCGACATGCCGCACCGTGTCGGCCCGGTCGTCAGCCGAGCGCCGGGACTCGAGCGCCGCAGCCAAGGCGAGCGCCAGCGATTCGGGGCTGGGAATGCCATACAGCGTCACGACTTCGCGCGACGGCCATTCCATCGTAAGGGGCGACGGCACGGAGCTGACATACGCGAGCACACTCGAGTGCTCAGGCGGCTGCTCCTCTACCATCACAAGAACGTCCATGGGAAACCTCCAAGTGCTTCCGTCACCCTGTAGTACCAGCAAAATCCGGGCCGCGTCACACACTTTGCGTCACGGGTCCGTCACGAAACCCTGTATGGAGGTTCGACGCCTCGCATGCATTTCCGTAGTGCTGGCGACGGGCGCGCAGCGGTGGGACCTTTCCGGCGTGGTTCGGCACCGGAATGCAGGCAGGGTGCGACAATTCAGGCACATCGCGATCGCCGATTCGCCGTTCAAATTCGATGCGTCCGCGATCGCCGGACGAATCGACGGCGGATGGAGGCATTAACAGCGGCACGACGGCACCGTCTCTTTCAGCAACACTTCCGGAGCCCCGCATGCGCCGTCTACCGATACTGCTCGTCGTCGTCGCCTGCCATGGCGGTGCCCCTGCCGCGTCGGCTCCGGCGGTCGACGCGCGGGGGATCGCACTCCGAACGCAGACCGCGGACCAGCAGGTGGGCCACGCGCTCAGCCGCCTGACCTTTGGTGCCCGGCCGGGCGACGTGGAGACGGTGCGCGCGATGGGCGTGGATCGCTGGATCGAACAGCAGTTGCACCCCGAGCGCATCGATGATTCACGCTCG
>CAYHCW010000502.1:0-2527 GCA_964355025.1 uncultured Gemmatimonas sp.
CCCCCGATCTCCGTCCCCTGCACTCCACTGTGACCGTGTCCCGTGCACTTCACTGTGCCTCTGCCCCCTGCACCCGGTATAATGATGGAATGCGCCAACTCCTCCTTGCCCTCGCCCTGGTCCCGGCACTCGCCGCCGCGCAAAATGCGCCGCTTCGTGTCTCCGCCACCGTCGACACCCTTCCCAACGGCCTGACCCTCATCATCCACGAGGATCACTCCGTTCCCGTCGTCACCACCAACGTCTGGTTCCACGTCGGGTCCGGGGACGAAAAGCCCGGCCGCACCGGCTTCGCGCACCTCTTCGAGCACCTGATGTTCATGGGCTCGCAGAACGCGCCCTATCCGCAGTTCGATCGCCTGCTCGAGGCCGCCGGCGCCAACAACAACGGCTCCACCACCGAAGACCGCACCAACTACTACGAAAACGGGCCCAGCTCCTCGTTGCCCCTGATGCTCTGGCTCGAAGCCGACCGCCTCGGGTGGCTCCTCCCCACCATGGATGGCCCCAAGGTCGACCTCCAGCGCGATGTCGTGAAAAACGAACGCCGCCAGAGCTACGAGAACCAGCCCTACGGCATGGTCAACGACCACCGGCCCAGGCTGCTCTACCCGGCCAAGCATCCCTACTCGTGGTCTGTCATTGGCTCCATGGCCGACCTCTCCGCCGCGTCGGTCGAGGACGTCAAGGACTTCTTCCGCCGCTACTACACACCCAACAATGCGACCCTCGTGGTGGCCGGCGACGTGAAACCCGACGACGTCCGCGCGCTCGTCAGGAAGTACTTCACGGACATTCCGCGCGGCCCGTCCCTCGATCGTCCAGCCCCGGCGCCGTTCACCGTGAAGGACACCGCCTTTGTCCTTGAGGATCGCGTGCAGCTCGCGCGCCTCTATCTCAACTGGCACACCGTCAAGGGCTGGCACGCTGACGACGCGGCCCTCGACATTGCCGCCTACGTGCTGGCCGGTTCACGCACCAGCCGCCTCACGCAGGCCCTCGTCTACAGCGGCGAGATTGCCACCAACGTCAATGCCGGCCAGGACGGCAAGCGCCTCGACGGCGATTTCTCCATCATCGCCACCGCGCGCCCGGGCCGCGGACTCGACACCCTGCGCACGGTCATCGACGCGGAACTCGCGCGCCTCGCCAATGAAGGCCCCTCCGCGCGCGAACTCGAGCAGGCGCGCAACGCCACCGAGGCGGCGTTTCTGCGAGGCATCGAGCAGGTGGGCGGCAAGGCCGACCGCCTCAACGCCTACTTCTACCAGACAGGCACCCCTGATTCCTTTCAGGCCGACCTCGATCGCTACAAGGCCGTCACCGCCGCCGACGTCCAGCGCGTCGTCAAGCAGTACCTGCGCACCAACCGCGTGATGGCCTCCGTCGTCCCGCAGGGCAAACTCGACCTCGCGGCCAAGAAGGCTGTCATCCAATGAGAAACTCCGCACTCGCCCTCCTCACCCTGGTTCCGGCCCTCGCACTCAGTCAGGCGATTGACCGCACCCAAGCGCCGTCCCTCGACAAGCCGCCGGTCCTCAAGCTCCCGGTCCTCGAGCGGTCGTCGCTCCCCAACGGCGTCACGCTGCAGCTCGTCCAGCAGCACGAGCTGCCGCTCGTGCAACTCACGCTGGTCATCGCCGGCGGCACCAGGCTCGACGCCAACCAGCCGGGACTGGCGTCCTTCACGTCGCGCATGCTCACCGAAGGCGCCGGCACGCGCGATGTCAACGCCCTTCAGAGCGAACTCGCCTTCCTCGGCGCGCAGCTCTCCGCCAACGCCGGCACCGACGCCTTCACCATCTCGCTGAACGTCCCCAGGCGCACGCTCGACCAGGCGCTCGACCTGCTGGGCGACGTCGTCATGCGTCCGACATTCCGTGCGGCCGATGTGCGCCGCCAGCGCGACCTGCGCCTCGCCAGCATCCTGCAGCGCCGCGATAACGCCAACACCCTTGCCGCACTCGCCTTCAACCAGATCGTCTTCCCCGAGGGGCATCCCTATCACCGCGCCTCCGATGGCGACTCGGCGTCCGCCGCCGCGCTCGACTCGGCAGCCGTTCGCGCATTTTACGAACAGACGTTCGTCCCCGAGCGCGCCCGGTTTGTCGTCGTCGGCGACGTGACCGTCCCCGAAATGCGCACGCTGCTCGGCAAGCGCTTCGGCGCCTGGACGCGGGGCACGACCCCTCGCACGATGGCGGCCGTCACCGTCAAGCCGGTCAGCAACACGCAGGTGAAGATCTACCTGGTCGACAAGCCCAATGCGGCGCAGTCGGTCATCTACCTGGGCACGCCGGGGGCCGATCGACTCAGCCCCGACTATCCCGCGTTGATGGTGATGAACACCATCCTCGGTGGCTCATTCTCCTCGCGCCTCAACACCAACCTGCGCGAGACCAAGGGCTACACCTACGGCATCAACTCACAGTTCGCCTGGTCGCCGCTCCCGGGACCATTCGTCATTTCCAGCGGCGTGCGCTCCAACGTCACCGACAGCTCCCTGATGGAGATCGTCAGGGAACTG
>CAYHCW010000503.1:0-2500 GCA_964355025.1 uncultured Gemmatimonas sp.
GCCCGACGTCGAGCAGCAGCTGCTTGTTGCGCACGGCGGCCACGAACAGGCTCTCGTCGCGGGGAGCGAACACGAGGTACGGCGCCACCGAGTCGGCCGCGGGCGACATCCGGTGCGCCGTCGCCGTATCGCGCACCGCAGCCATGGCGGCGGCCGAGTCGGATGACTGCTGCGCGGCACTATCTACCGCAGCCTTCGCTGCGGGCGGTGAGGACGGCTTGCCGCCACAGGCGGCGGCGCATGCGGCCGCGACGATCACCGCCGCCACCGTGAGGTGGCGGGCAAGCCTGCAATCGGACAGTTTCATCGGGAATGGTGGGGTCACTGCAGGTACAAACTACGCCCCGCGCGCCCTCGCTCAACACCCACGCCTCGTGCACCCCTTCGTCTACCACCCGGCCAGCGACGCCGACGACGCCTCGCGCGCCCTCAGCGCACCGTCGGCCGTACCCCTCGGCGGCGGCACCGACCTCCTCGTCACCATCAAGGAGGAACTCGCGCATCCGGACACGCTGGTGGACCTGCGCCGGATTCCGGGGGCCCGTGACATCGCCCTGCACGACGACGGCTCGGCGCGCATCGGGTGTGCCGTGCGCATTGCCGATCTCGCGTCGCACGAGGGCATCGTGGCCCGCTATGCGGCGTTGGCACAGGCCGCGGCATCGGTGGGCACGCCGCAGCTTCGTAACATGGGCACCATCGGCGGCAATCTTGGGCAGCGTCCCCGCTGCTGGTACTTTCGGCGCGGCTTGCCGTGCTACAAGAACGGTGGCGCCGAGTGCCTGGCCGAGAAGGGCGAGAATCACTACCACGCGCTGTTCACCGACGGCACCTGTCACGCCGTGCATCCCAGCGATCCGCTGGTGGCGCTCACGGTACTCGACGCGACGGTCGAGATCACGGGTGCCGACGGCATTCGCGAGGCGTCGCTCGACGCGTTGTTTGCCGGTTCCGCCCGCAATGCGCGCGGAGAGACGACGCTGGCGGCGGGCGAGTTCGTGAGCGCAGTGCTGCTGCCGGCTTCGGCGGCGGGCGGCGAGCAGTTTTACGACAAGCTGATGCAGCGCGGCGCGTGGGACTTTGCCACCGTGTCGCTCGCGGCGCATCGCCGCACGGACGGCGGCGTGCGCATGGCGTTTGGCGGTCTTTCGCTTGGCCCCTGCCGCGTGAGCTCGTCGGTCGAGGAGGACGTAGCCACCGGCGGCCTGGACGACGACAGCATTGACGCGCTCTCGGAGCGCGCGATGTACGACGCCAAGCCGCTGGAGCACAATGGGTACAAGGTGTGGCAGGCGCAGGCGCTGTTGAAGCGCGCCATGCGGCGGCTGGACCCGCAGTGAAGGCGCAGAAGCAGCATCCGTTTGCGGCCATCATACTCGCGGCCGGGGCGGGAACGCGCTTTGGCGAGCCCAAGGCGGGCGCGATGTTCCCCGATGGTCGCCGTTTCATCGACGTCGTGGTGGAGCACTGCCTGACGTCTGGCGCGGACCCGGTGATCGCCGTGGTCTCGCCGGATACCGTCGTGCCGACCGGTGCGCGTGCGGTAATCAACATGAAGCCGAAGGCTGAGCAGGTGACGAGCCTGCGGCTCGGCCTCGCGCAGCTTGTCAACACCGATGCCACGGGCGTGCTGGTGTGGCCGGTGGATCATCCCTTCGCACGCGCCGAGAGCGCACTGGCGGTCGTGGACGCCGCGCGGCGCACTGGCGCGCCGATCGTCGTGCCCGTCACCCAGGATGGTCGCGGGCATCCGGTCTGGTTTTCGCGCGAGACCTGGCGCGAGTTGATGACCGTCGCCGATGGCGGCGCGCGCGCCGTGGTGCGCAGCTACGGCGCGCGCGTGCTCGAGGTGCCGGTGGGGGACGCCGGGATTCGGCGCGACATCGACACCCGCGAGGACCTCGACGGCTAGGGCACGACCTGGATGTCCACCCGCGACGCCTGCCCCGGCGCGCGCCAGACGCGGTGCGTCTGCGCCTTGAAGTCGGTCTCCTTGGCCTCGAAGATGTTCGGCACCCATGTCTGCGGGTTGCGGTCGATGAGCGGGAACCACGTGCTCTGCACCTGCACCATCACGCGGTGCCCCTTCTGGAACCGGTAGCTCTGCGTGTGCAGGTCGATGGTGATGGCGGTGACCTGGTTGGGGACCATCGCCTTCGGCTTCTCCAGCGACTCGCGGAAGCGTGACCGGAACACGTCGTTGGCGACCATCAACTCGTAGCCACCGAGTTTGGTGTTCGCGGTGTTCTCCTCGGGGTAGACGTCGATGAGCTTCACGATCCAATCGGCGTCCTGCCCCGTGGTGGAGACCAGCAGCTTCGCCGTGACGTCGCCGGCGAGCACGAGGTCCTCGGTGAGCGGCTCGGTGCTCCAGCTCAGCACGTCGGGGCGGTTCTGCACGAAGCGCTGGTCCTCGGTGAGCCACGGCGCCCAGCCCGAGCCGCGCGGATAGTACGTCGGCTCGATGGGGCGGTTGCGATACGGCACCGGGTGCGCGGGG
>CAYHCW010000504.1:0-2493 GCA_964355025.1 uncultured Gemmatimonas sp.
CGTATCCGACTGCGTGGGCGTGGTTCCCTTAGTAATTAGCGTTGTCATTTCTGACAACTGCTTAACCCCCCATCCCTTCGGAATCTCCCCCAGCTCAGAATCCTCGAAGGAATCCGGGAACGAGTCGGCGAGGAGTTGGGGCAGGCCGGGGTCGCGGCCTTCTGCCTTGGCGCGGACGGGGTCGAAGTCCACGAACCACGACTTGAAGAGCGCCCGCGCCATCGCCTCCAGCGTCTCGTTCATCCGCCGGTTCAGCTCGATCTTGTCGTCCAGCGTGCCGAGGATGTGGGCGATGGCGCGTTGTTCGTTGGGCAACGGCGCCACAGCAGGAATGCGACTGAGGATGACCTGGTTCAGCAGCGGCTGGCCGGAACCCGCTCGCCAGTTGTTCAGACTGAGAGTGGTCAGCAAGTAGAACAGGAACCTGGAGTCGTTGTCGTCGAGCGCAGTCGCACGAATCGCGTTATCCGTTACCCAGCATCGCTGCTTGCTGAATTGAAGCGAGCCACAGTAGCTGCCTACTCGGCCGATGACGATTGAACTCGCATCCGCATTGGTTTCGGCAGCGTGTCCAATTACTCCGTTTGAACCGTAGACCGGATACGGCAAACCATCGGCTCGTTAGGGGCTTGAGCGGCCATTCGCGAACGACAGCAGGCGTCCAAGCGTCGTCTCAGCAAACTCACCCGCCATACCCAAGCTCCTTCATGTTGGCGTTGATGCCCGCATCCATCTGCGCGCTGGGAACCCCGCCGTTCATCGCTTCCTCCGCTTCGGCGCCAGCTCTGCCTCGATCTCTTCCACCGTCGGCAGTACCGACTGCAACCGCGCCGGCAGCGCCCGGGTCAGTTCATAGGTCGATATGCCGATCGGCTTGTCGATGCCGGCGAAGCTGTACTCAGCCAGGAGCTGGTTCCGCGTCTGGCAGAGGATCAGGCCGATGGTCGGGGCGTCGGTCTGGTGCTTGAGTCGGTCGTTGACGACGTTGCAGTAGAAGTTCAGCTTGCCGGCGTACTCGGGTTTGAACTTGCCCTTCTTCAGGTCGATGACGACGAACGCCCGCAGCCGCAGGTGGTAGAACAGCAAGTCGATGTGGAAATCCTCGTCGCCGACGTCGAGGCGATACTGCCGGCCGACGAAGGCGAAGCCTTGTCCGAGTTCGAGCAGGAACTTCTCCAGATGACGGACGAGCTCGGTTTCGAGTTCGCGTTCCTGGAATGGCTCGGTGAGGGTGAGGAAGTCGAAGATGTAGGGGTCTTTGAGCGTTTGCTGCGCGAGGTCCGACTGCGGTGCGGGAAGCAGGGCGGCGAAGTTGGAGACGGCCTTGCTGTGCCGGGCGTGGGCGCGGGCATCGATCTGCAAGGCGAGGACGTTGCGGCTCCAGCCGTTGGCGAGCGTCTGCGCCATGTACCAGCGGCGGGTGGGAAGGTCGAGAACCTTGTCCATGAGAATGACATGGTGGGCCCACGGCACCGACCAGAGGAGCGGCTCCGGCAATTGTGCCACCGGTTGTGGCACTTTTGGTGAGGGGATCAATTGTGCCGCGGGCTGTGGCACTTTTGCCGACGCGGGCAATAGGGCAGCAGGTTGCTGCACCATTGCGATGGGGTCCGGGTAATCGCGGTGGAACGCCAGCATCCGCTTGATGTTCCGCTCGGAAAAGCCCTTGAGGTTGGGTAGTTCGTTCTTCAGTTTCAGCGCCAGGCGGGGAATGACGGCTGCGCCCCAGCCTTCGCGCCGTTGCCGATCGGCGATGATCCGACCGATGTCCCAGTACAGACGGACGAGTTCGCCATTGACGGCCATCACCGCCCGCGTCTGGGCAGCCTCGATGCGGCCCTTCACATCGGCGAGCAACGCCGCGAAGTCGGAACGGCCGACGGGCGCGCTCTTCGGCTTCCTACCTGCCATACCCCAGCTCCTTTAGGTTGGCGGCAATCGCGGCATCCAGCTTCGCGGCCTCGGCCTGCTGCTCGCGCAGCGTCGCGGTGAGCCGCTGCATCTTCTCCTCGAACGGCTCGCCGTCGTCCTGCTGCGCCTCGGCGCCGACGTAGCGGCCGGGCGTGAGCACGTGGCCGTGCTTGCGGATCTCCTCCAGCAGCGCGCTCTTGCAGAAGCCGGGCACATCGGCGTAACGCACCCCCTCACCCTGGCCCTCTCCCCCAGAGGAGCGAGGGGAATAAGAGGAACGCCAGGCGTGGTAGGTGTTGGCGATGCGGGCGATGTCCTCGTCGGTCAGTTCGCGGTGGGTGCGGTCCACCAGGGGGCCGAGCTTGCGGGCGTCGATGAAGAGCACGTGGCCGCGGCGGTCGCGCAGGCGTTCACCCCCACCCCGACCCTCCCCCGTCGAGGGGGAGGGAGCACCGCGTTTGTCGCGCGCCAGGAACCACAGGCACGCGGGTATCTGTGTCGAGTAGAAGAGCTGGCCAGGCAGCGCGACCATGCAGTCCACGAGGTCGGTCTCGATCAGGCTCTTGCGGATCTCGCCCTCGC
>CAYHCW010000505.1:0-2489 GCA_964355025.1 uncultured Gemmatimonas sp.
GACGTCGGCAAGGTGCGCGAGTCGTACCTCAACGCCGCGAAACGCGTGAATGGCGATTTCTATCCCGCCGGCACGGCGTGGCAGGAGGCGTGGCGTCGCGATAGCTCGCTGGTGCTGTACGACCGCGACGGACTGCATCCGAGCTCCACAGGGAGCTTCCTGGCGGCGCTGGTGATGTACGAGCAACTCACGGGCAAGGATGCCCGTCGGTTGCCGGCGCAGGCCTATGCGGACGGCGGATCGCTGACACTGGGCGTGTCAACGATCCGCCTGTTGCAGGAGGCCGCGCATGCGGCGAATGAGCGGGGGATGAGCCCGTAGCGTTCGCCGCCGTCCTAGAACGTCGGCCCCAGCAGCGCCGCGTTCAGCACCAGGCGGTCGAGCGAGCGCCACCACCCGCGGAACATCGGGTCGTTGGCGAACATCACCAGGTGCCCGCGTCCCACCGACTCCTCCACCAGCAGCGCCGTGCCCTTGAGCAGGCGTTCGGTGTTGTCGGGGAAGGTGAAGCCGGCGCGCTTGAACAGGCCGGTGGTCGGGAAGACCGCCACGTTCGACCCTTCCTTGGACAGCTTCAGGAAGGCATCGCCCTCGAACATCACCGTCGTGCGCTGCTTCTCGACGCCCAACGTGAGCCAGTGGGTCATGTCGAACACGGCATCGAAGTGCGCGCCGGGCACCGGCTGCGGTGCGTTGGGGTTGGCCGTGGGGCTTTTCACGGCGAGCAGTGAATCGGCTCCGGCGGCTGGTGTGACGGCAACGGACGGGGCGGCGGCATCCTTCTTCGCCTCGCCCTTGGCCTCCGCCTTGGGCTTCTCGTCCTTCGCCTCGTCCTTCTTCTTGTCATCCTTGGCGTCGTCGCCGGTGAGGATGCGCGCGGTGGTCATGCCGACATCCTCGCGGGCGGCCCACGACGTGGCGTTTCCCATGGTGATGAGCGTGCCGCCGCGTTCGACCCACGCCTTGAGGCCAGCGCCCTTGCCGAGCGCGCCGCTGTTGCCGTCGGGCACGATGATGACGTTGAAGGCCGACATGTCGCCATTCAGCGACGCCAGCGACACCGGCGTGAACTTGATGCCGTAGCGCTGCTCGAGGCTCCACCAGATGGCGCCGTACGCGCCGAGGCCGACGCCATCATTGGCGGCGACGGCGATCTTCGGCTCCTGCACGGAGACCGTGTTGCCCGACCCGGTGCCGTATTGCGACGTTTCGGGGAACGCGGTGTTGACACCGGATACTTCGACGCCGGCTGACCGGGCGAGCGCGTCGATGCGTGTGGCCAGCGTGGCGTCATTGCGCGAGACGCGCGCCACCCAGGTGCCACGCGGCCAGTCGGTCTTGCCCGTCTGGATCGGCTCGGTGGCGATAGCCACCTTGTAGCCCTCCTGCAGCAACTGCGCGGCGAGGCGCGACGCGCCGGCGCGGTCGTTGCGGAACAGGTAGGCCGACCGGGCGCTGGCGCCGTCGACGATGCCGCCGCGCACCGCGATCGGCAGCTGCTCGCCGTTGATGCGCGCGCCGTTCGCTGCCGGAAGCACCAGCTTGTCGCCGGTCATGGGCGCGGCATCCTCCGTCCACCACGACTCCACGCCAAACGCCACCGGCAACGCCCACGCCGTGATGTCGTAGAACTCGTACCCCTCGCCGCCCGCGCTCTTGCCGCGGTTGATGTTGCGCTTGAACTGCTCGAGCTGCTTCTTGGCGAATACGGGGTCGAGCGCGGGGTCCGGCTCGAGCACGGCCTTGGCCACGCGTCCCTGCGGCTGGGAGAGATCGACCACGAACGACCCGGCGGGGAAGGTGCGCGCGGCGGTGGCGTCGTCGCTGTAGGCGTGCGCCCGGGTGCTGGCCAGCGGCTGCGTCAGGCGATGCACCTCCACGCCGGCGCGAAGCAGCGCCGCCGCGAGTTCGCCGGCGCGCGCGGGGTCGTTGCCTGGCGCGAACACCACGCGCTTCATGGGCTGTGCCTTGCCGTCGGCCACCGCCGACTGGCGGAAGGCGAGGTAGTCCTTCACGCGTTCGCGGGCGCGCGCGGCGGTCGTCTCGAATGTCGCGACGGCCGCCGTGTAGTGCTTGGCGATGCCGTCGCGCAGCGACAGCAGCGTGCCGTCATCGCGACGCTTGAGCAGTGCCGGGCCGCCGTCGGTTTCGTACGTCGCGCCCGTGGCCCCGTTCAGCGCCGGCCAGGTGTCGTAGTAGCCTGGATAGTACAGGTCGAACTGGTCGCGCACGTAGTAGAGCCAGCCGAACTCGTCGAAGGCGCGCGCGTTGCCGGCGCCGACGGCCTCGTTCCACTTGTTGGGCCAGCCGCTGATGTTGGCGTTGATGGGACGCGACGCCGGTGCCATGTAGTACTGCACCGTGTACCCGTGCAGGTCGGCCGTGACCATCGGGTGCCAGCGCAGCATGCCGCCCACGATGTTGCGCACTTCCTGCTGGGTGGTGGCAATGAGGTCGCGGTTCATGTCGAACCGGTAGTGATTGTAGCG
>CAYHCW010000506.1:0-2487 GCA_964355025.1 uncultured Gemmatimonas sp.
CGTGAGATGGAGCACAAGCTGCCACGGCGTGTGCGACGCGCGCGCGCGCCGCGTCGCCGCTTGCCGCGCGTTCACCCGCCCGATCACCTCGGCGGCTGACGGGCCATGCCACGGCGCGCCATTCCAGGCGCGCCGCAGGTCGGCGGCAATTCGTTCGCCGTTCGTCATCGGCGGCAAGAGCCGGGGACCAACGATCTACTTCTTCGCGACGGTTTCTTCACGCAGGATCTTCTTGGCCATCCAGAAGACGATGAAGGCGACGATGACGAAGTCGATGCCCGACCCCAGGACCTTGCCCAGCTCGAACTTGATGCCGAGCAGTTCCGGCTTCCAATCACGCCAGTCGCCCGAGGGCGTGACGCGGCCGACGATGGGCATCAGCAATCCGCTGACGACGGCGGTGACGAGGTCATTCAGCTTGCCGCCGATGATGACGGCGATGGCGAGGCCGATGACGCCGTAGTGCTTGAGAAAGTCGGTGAATTCCTTGATCACGACGGGCTCCTTGGGGAGTGCAGGGTTAGACGCCGAACTGCGCGAGGTGATGACTGGAGTGCTTGTAAATCAGCACGCCCCAGTCGGCCGTGGACAGCACGCCGAACGCGGGGTGGGCCTGCCAGGTTCCGCCGTTGGCCTGCGCGGCTGCGCGTTCGATGATGGCCTTGAGCGCCGCGACGTCGGACGCCCAGGTGTCGGGCGCGCGCGCGAGCAGCGCGGGTGCGGTGGGCGCGCCCTTGGGAAACGGAAAGACGTGGATGATCAGGTACCGCACAAGCGGGTTGCTCAGGAACGTCTTCCGCTGCGGGATGGGCAATTCGCCCAGCGCCATCCGCACGGCCTCGATGAGGTGCGCGAGCATCCGGGGTGCGGTCAGCGTTCCAAAGCGGGCTGGCGCCTTGGGGTCGAGACGGTCGAGGCGGGCGAGGAGCGCCGCGCGGGCCGCGGGATCGAAGATGGACTTTGCCATGGGGGGTATACCGTTTCGAGGGAGGCAATTAGAAAAGAACCTGTACGCTGTAGGCTATACGCCGTCCGTCGTACGACCTAAAACGAAGAGCGTACAGCCCACAGCTTCCATTGCAGTTGTAGCTATTCCGTCGGCGCACCAGATGCCGTCCAGTCCCTCCACCCCCCCGCCATCGACGTCACGTTGGTGTAGCCCATCTGGTGCAGCGCGTCGGCGGCGAGCACCGAGCGATAGCCGCCGCCGCAATAGAGGATGATCTCGGCGTTCTTGTCGGGCACCGTGGCCTCGATGTCGCGCTCGATCACTCCCTTGCCCACGTAGATGGCGCCGGCGGCGTGACCCGCGGCCCACTCGGACTGCTCGCGCACGTCAATGAGGTGCGCACCGGCGGCGGCGCGCTCGCGCGCTTGCGCCACGGTGACCTCACGTACGTGCGCGCGCTTGGCTTCGATGATGGCCAGGAACCCCGGAGCGTGCGACACATTTCCCTCTGCGATTGAGTTGCAGGGAAAGTGCGCTGGGCACCGGGCGGCGGGAAGTGCCTGGCCGAGGCCTAACAGATGCGCGGCAGCTGGTCGCCGGGCAGCAGGTCCACGATGCGCGTGCTACCCAGCGCCGTCCGGAGCGCCACGAGGCGCGGATGCGCGGCGACCACGACCCCGATGCGCACCGCGTCGACGCCCAGCGGGTGAAGTCGCATCGTCGACAGCGCACGCGCGGCCTCGGCCTCGGGCACGAACGCCACCAGCACCCCCTCGTTGGCCACGTACAGTGGATCGAGCCCCAGCATCTCGCACGCCGCGCGCACGTCGCCCGGCACGGGGAGCGCCGCTTCGTCGATCTCCACGCCCACACCCGACGCCACGGCAATCTCGTTGAGCGCGCTCGCCACGCCGCCGCGCGTGGGATCGCGCAGCACGTGCACGTCCACGCCCGCGGTGCGCAGGGCATCCACCAGGGGCGGCAGCGCGGCGCTGTCGCTGGTAATGGCGCTCTCGAAGGACAGCCCCTCGCGCGCCGACATGATGGCCATGCCGTGGCGCGCGATAGGCCCGCTGAGCAGGATCACGTCGCCGGGCTCGGCCCGCGCCGGCCCCGGACGAAAGGCGGGATCGACCACGCCGATGCCGGTGGTGTTTATGTAAAGGCCGTCGGCCTTGCCGCGCTCCACCACCTTGGTGTCGCCGGCGACAATCGGCACGCCGGCCTCGCGAGCGGCGCGCGCCATCTCGGTGATCACGCGGTCGAGCACGTCGAGCGACAGCCCTTCCTCGATAATGAAACCGGCCGTCAGGCAAACTGGCCGCGCGCCCATCATCGCCACGTCGTTGAGCGTGCCGTGTACCGCCAGCGAGCCGATGTTGCCACCAGGGAACTCGATGGGCTGCACGACGAACGAATCGGTGGAGACGGCAATCTCCGCGCCGCTGATGCTCACAATCGACGCGTCGCCAAGCGGAACCAGCGCCGGGTTCTCGAATTGCGGCAGGAAGTGACGCGCCACCAGCTGCGCGCTGAGC
>CAYHCW010000507.1:0-2486 GCA_964355025.1 uncultured Gemmatimonas sp.
TGCGTCATTCGCGCGGCGCCGGGCGGCGTGCTGCAGATCCCGGCGAACGCCGTCGTCGTGCCGGGCGCGCGCGCCGTGAGTGGGGGATGGGGCAGGGACCAGGGGATCTCGCTGCAGACGCCGGTCATCGTGAAGTACCGCGATGAGAAGACCGACCTCGCGACGGCGCTCGAAGGGTGGCTGCGGTAATGCGCGTCGCGCCGCGGCGAGGCGCTGCATGCGCGTAGCCGGCGTCGTGCGCGTACCGGGCGACAAGTCGATCTCGCATCGCGCGCTGATCCTCGGCGCGCTGGGCGACGGCCCGTCGCGCGTGCGCGGCGTGCTGCAGTCGCTCGACGTGCAGAGCACTGCCCTCGTGTTGCGCTCACTCGGCGTCGACGTGCCGGAGCTCAGCGACGACTTCGTCATCGAGGGCGTGGGGTTGCGGGGATTGCAACCGCCGATGGCAGACCTCGACTGCGGCAACAGCGGCACCTCGGCCCGCCTGCTGGCCGGTGTCGTCGCCGCGTCGCCCTTCTCGGGGCGCTTCATTGGCGACGCCAGCCTCAGCCGGCGCCCGATGGGCCGGGTGGCGCGGCCGCTCACCGAGATGGGGGCGCGCTTCGCGTTCGAAGGGCCGGGCGACGGCCTGCCGATGACCGTCCACGGCGCGAGCTTGCGCGGGCTGACGTGGCGCGCCGAGACGGCGAGCGCGCAGGTGAAGAGCGCCATCCTGCTGGCCGGGCTCGTGGCCGACGTGCCGGTGGAGGTGCACGAGGGCGTCCCCACGCGCGATCACACCGAGCGCATGCTGGTGGCGCGCGGCGTCGACGTCCGCACCGAGGATGGCGCGGTGACGCTGGTGCCGAGGTCGCGGCTGCACGCGGTCGACCAGGACGTGCCCGGCGATGCGTCGTCGGCGGCGTTCTTCGCGTCGCTCGCCGCGCTGGCCGACGCCGGCGAGTTGGCGCTCGAGGACGTCTGCATCAACCCGTCGCGCGCGGGGGCGTTTCGTGTGCTGCGCCGGATGGGTGCGCGCCTCTCGTATGAGGGCACCCGCACCGCCGGGGGCGAGGAAGTGGCGCGTGTGGTGGTGGCGCCGGGCAGCCTGCGAGGCACCGTCATCGGTGGCGCCGAGGTGGCGTCGCTCATCGACGAGCTTCCCGTGCTCGCCTGTGTGGCCGCCTGCGCCGATGGCGAAACGCGCGTCACGGGCGCCGGCGAGCTGCGCGTAAAGGAGAGTGACCGCATTGCGGCGATCGTCGGCAACCTGCGTGCCGTCGGCGCCGAGGCCGAGGAGTTGGAGGACGGTTTCGTGGTGCGTGGCACGGGGCGCCGGCCGTTTGCCGGGGCGGTGGTGACGCACGGCGACCACCGCATCGCGATGGCCTTCGGCGTGCTCGGGGCGACGCCGGGAAGCACCATCCGCATAGACGACCGCGCGTGCGCGGCCGTGTCGTTTCCCACCTTTTGGGAGGAGTTGTCACGTGTCGTCGTTTGACGGATCGCCACTCGTGGTCACCATCGACGGCCCGGCGGCGTCGGGAAAGTCGAGCACCGCGCGCACGGTGGCGATGCGCCTCGGTGTGCGGCACGTGGACAGCGGTTCGCTGTACCGGGCCGTGACGGCGGCGCGATTGCAGGTGGGCGATGCGCCCGACCTGTGGACGGAGCGGTCGGTGCTCGAAGCGGCCACTCGGGTGACGCTCGTACCGGGCGAGACCACGTTCGAGCCACGATTGGACGGGGTGTCGTGCGAGGCGGAGCTTCGCGGCGAGGCGGTGACGGGGCTCGTGAGCCTGGTGGCCAAGATGACGCACGTGCGCGCGTGGGTGAATGCGACGGTGCGGGCGACGTCGGCGGCCCACGAGATCGTGGTGGACGGCCGCGACATGGGAACAGCGGTCTTTCCCGACGCGCGGCTGAAGGTGTGGCTCGTGGCGCTTCCCGAGGAGCGTGCCCGCCGGCGCGTGATGCAGCGCACGGGACGCGCGCCGACGGCTGGGGAGCTGGCCGAGGAGACGGCCGAGCTGGAGGCGCGCGACCGGCGCGACCGGGAGCAGACGCAGCCGGCGAGCGACGCCGTCTGGATTGACACCACGGGGATCAGCCAGGACGAGCAGGTGGGACGAGTGGTGGCGCTGGCGGAGGAGAGACGGTAGGAGGTAGACGCTAGGGGCTAGGGGCTAGGGGCTAGGTGCTCGTCTAACTCCTAGCTCCTAATATCTAGCTTCTGTTCTGCGCCCGTTGCCTCCCCGCACTCGACAGGGTATGTTTCATGGCTCTGGTCAAATGGCCAGATCCGGGACCTCGACGGCCTTCGCGTCCTCGTCTCCCGGCCCACTTTCCTCCGTATCCTCGCGCGCGGCGAGCCGCAACCTTCCGCGCCCAGGCTGACGAATGTCGACCGAAACTGCCATCCCCGAAATCGCCGTCCCCGAACTCGCCACGCCGCAGATGATCGAGCGGGACAAGCGCATGGCCCAAAAGGCCCAGCTGCGCCCGCT
>CAYHCW010000508.1:0-2485 GCA_964355025.1 uncultured Gemmatimonas sp.
GCGCCATCATTGAGCCCGGGCGCGTTGCCCGCCGTCACCGTCAGTTCCTCGGGCCTCATGTCCTTGGGCGCATCGGCGGCGAACGCGGGGCGCAACTTCGCCAACGCTTCCAGCGACGTGTCCTTGCGCGGGCTTTCGTCGGTGTCGACGATCGTCGACCCCTTCTTGCCTGCAATTTCCACCGTCGCAATCTCGGCCTTGAACTTGCCCCCCTCGATCGCCGCGACGGCCTTCTGGTGCGACTGGTACGCGAGTTCGTCCTGGCGCTGCCGCGTGATGCCGGCCTTCTTCGCGGTGTACTCGGCGTGGCCACCCATGTGCCGGTTGTAGAACGCGCACCAGAGACCGTCCTTGATCAGCGCATCACTCATCGTCTGCGGACCGAACTTGATGCCGTTGCGCATCCCGGTCACGAGGTGCGGCGCGTTGGACATCGACTCCTGCCCGCCGGCCACCAGCAGTTGCTCGTCGCCGGCGCGGACGGCCTGCGCCGCAAGCATCACCGCCTGCAGCCCCGATCCGCAGACCTTGTTCACCGTGTAGGCGGGCACCGCACTGGGGATGCCCGCCTTCATCGCCGCCTGCCGGGCGGGCGCCTGGCCCACGCCCGCCTGCAGCACGTTGCCCATGATGACTTCGCCGATGTCCGCGGCGTCAGCCCCCGAACGTTCGAGCGCGGCCCGGATGGCGATGGCACCGAGTTCCGGCGCGGTGAGCGAGCCCAGCGAACCGAGGAACCGGCCAATCGGCGTACGGGCGGCAGCGAGGATGACGGGGGTCGGCATGAAACAGTAGATGGTTGATAGTGGATAGTAGCCAGCAGACAGGAGATGACAGGCGATGGACGGCGTCAGCGCGCACGTGCCTAGCGCTGCCACTTCCGCGTCGAGTTGAACGCAATCGTGCCGCCGATGGCCGGCAGGCAGGCCTCCAGCGTGGCCGCCAGCCATTTGCGCTTCGTGGAATCCTTGAAGTTCGTGTAATGACGCCGCTTGAAGACGACACGCGACAGCACCTCGCTGGCCACGGCCCCCACGCCGACGCCGAGCATGGTTGCCGGGAACGAGCCCGACTCGCTGCCCATGTCGCCGACCGCATACACGAACCCGCCCACGGTGAACGCACCGCCGACGATGCCGGCGCCATGCACGATGTTCTCGCGCATGCGGTCGCGGTCCTCCGACATCATCCGCGTCGCGACCGTGCCGAGGCCACGGCCGACGAAGTAACCGGCGAGCCCGACGTACGTGCCACCGACGACCTCGAGCGCCACCCGCTCGGGGCGCACGGCCGGGCGCCCCTCCTGCACGACGGGCGTCATCGGCCCGAGCTGCGCGTGCGCCGTGCCCGCGCCGAGGGCGACCAGCAGCAGCGCCTGCCGCCAAAGCGCGCTCATCCGCCCTGCTCCTCGCTCGACGGAGTAAGCGCGCGCGTCGCGATCTCGGCGCACACCCGTTCAATGAAAGCGTCCACGCTCACGATCTCCTGTTTCTTGCCCTCGCCGCGCACCCGCACGGCCAGCGTGCCACCCTCGGCTTCGCGCTTCCCGATGACCGCCATGTACGGCACTTTCATCACTTCGGCCGCTCGGATGCGATAGTTGAGCGACTCGTCGGTGGCCAGCTGCGCGCGAATGCCCGCGTCCTTCATGCGGCGCGTCACGGCGACGGCAACGTCCGCCATCTCGTCCGAGATGGGGAGCACGCGCACCTGCTCCGGCGCCAGCCACACCGGGAACGCCCCGGCGAAGTGTTCGATGAGAATGGCAATGAAGCGCTCGAACGACCCGCTGACCGCGCGGTGGATCACCACCGGACGATGCGCCGTGTTGTCGTCGCCCGTGTACGACAGGTCGAAGCGTTCTGGCGCATTGTAGTCGAGCTGGATGGTGCCCAGCTGCCAGTGGCGGCCGATGGAATCGGTGACGTCGAAGTCGATCTTGGGTCCGTAGAAGGCGCCGTCGCCCGGTTTCATCTCGTACGGACGTCCCGTGGCATCGAGCGCCGCGCGCAACGCGGCCTCGGCGCGGTCCCAGAGGTCGTCACTGCCGATCCGCGTTTCGGGACGCGTCGCGAACTTGAGGTTCGCCGTGAGTCCAAACGTGTCGTAGTACCCGAGAATGAAGTCCATGAGGAACCTCACCTCGGCGGCGATCTGGTCCTCGCGCAGGTACACGTGGCAGTCGTCCTGCGCAAACTGCCGCACGCGCGTCAGCCCCGACAGCGCCCCCGAGAGCTCGTTCCGGTGCAGCACGTCGAACGTCACGTACCGGATGGGCAGCTCCCGGTACGAGTGCTTGTGGGCCGCGTAGAACAGGTGGTGCGAGGGACAGTTCATCGGCTTGAGCGACATGTCGTGCTCTTCGGTCTCATTGTTGAGCACGAGGAACATGTTCTCCTTGTACTTGCCCCAATGGCCCGATTGTTCCCACAACTTCTTGGTGTACAGCAGCGGCGTCTTGACCTCGAGGAACGCCTCGCGCTGC
>CAYHCW010000509.1:0-2482 GCA_964355025.1 uncultured Gemmatimonas sp.
GTGCTGCGCACCACCAAGGAAACGACGGTGGTGCCGTTGCCGCCGGAGGCGGGTTAGGGCGAGGGTCGCTCAGCGACTCGTCCGGAGGAGTCGATCCGGAGGTGGTCTCTGAGGTATTCGGGAGCGAGATCGGCACCGTTGGGCCAGCAGACCGTATAGGAGTTCTCGTCCAGCGCGACCTTCGCGAACTCGTCTGGATCCCGCAGGGGTTCAAAGACCTTGCCCCGTAGCCGTGAGCTCAGGTCAACCGTTCCCTCAGCACCGTCCGACATTCGAATCCAGAGCGAATGGGGCCTGATGGCTCGCACCTCCAACACACGAATAAACTCGCTCATTCGAGCCCCGCGATTGGTTGAGGATGTTGCCCCAGCCTGACCGAGTGCCAGGCGACGCGCAGGTCATCTCTTCTCAGGTCGCGCCATTCCAACAGCTGACGCAGCGCTCGAGGCGGAAAGTTGCCTCGAACAACACCGCTCTCGATTTCCACGGCCACCTCGAACGAGCCGTAGTAGGCATGGAAATGAGGCGGGGAGTGATCATCATAATACATCTTGATGGAAATGCCGAGGAAGCGGCTGAGGACGGGCATGTGGACATGGTGTCCACGGCCGCCCCAATATCCGTCACCGATGCGCTTCGAGTATCATCATTTGATTGCAGTTTGGTGCGCGTCGTTGTTTACGAGAGGACACACGAGTGATCCACTTCGGCTCCGACCGCCTGGTCGCCGACCCATCGCTCTTGGGCGGTGCGCAGCGCGTGGGCCTGGTCACCAACGACGCGGCGAGGCTGGCCACGGACGTCAATAGCCGATCGCGCGTGGCGCTCATCGACGCCGGCGTGCCCATTGTCCGGCTGTTCGGCCCCGAGCACGGGCTCACCGCCGCGGCCGCGGACGGCGCGGCGGTGAGCGACGGCGCGGACGGACTCACCGGACTGCCGGTGGTGTCGCTGTACGGCGAGCGCACACGCCCCGACGCGGAATCGCTGCACGACCTCGACGCCGTGCTGTTCGACGTGCCCGACGTGGGGGCGCGCTTCTATACATACACGTGGACGCTCTTCCACATGATGGCCGCGTGCGCCGAGGGCGGCGTGCCGGTGACGGTGCTCGACCGGCCGAATCCGCTGGGTGGCGACCTGGCGCACGCCGAGGGTCCGGTGCTCGACGTGGCGTGCCGGTCGTTCGTGGGCGAGGATGCGATTCCCATTCGGCATCAGTTGACGCTGGGCGAGCTGGCCCGTGTGTGGCGGCGTGAACGATTCACCGATCTCGAGCTGCGCGTGATCACCTGCAACGGGTGGACGCGCGCCCTGACGTGGCCCCGCACCGGACTACCGTGGGTGCCAACGTCGCCGGCGATGCCGTCGGTCGAGAGCGCGGCGTTGTACCCGGGCCTCTGCCTGTTCGAAGCGACAAACCTCAGCGTGGGGCGCGGCACCGATGCGCCGTTTCAGCAGGTGGGCGCGCCGTGGCTCGACGTGAGCGCGGTGCTCGCCGACCTGGCGCGTCGCATTCCGAAGGGCGTGGAGTTCAGCGAGGTGGTGTTTGTGCCTGGCTCGGGGCCGTACATCGCCGAGCCGTGCCGGGGCATTCGCGTGCGCGTCACTGATGACGCGGTGATGCGCCCGGTGGCACTGGGCCTGCTGCTGATGGCGGCCATCGTCAGCACGCATCGCCTGCGTTTTCAGTGGGCCAAGTATCCCACGGCGGCCAACCCGGGCGGCGACGGGCACTTTGAGCGGCTCATCGGGCGGCGCGACATCCGGCGGCACTTCGATGCGACGTCGTTTGGCATTGACGCCGAGATGGTGAGTGAGTGGACGGGTGTGGGGGACTGGGGGGAGCGGGTGGGGGACAGCCTCTGCTACTCGTAACAGCCGAGTTCTACTGCACACCACGAAGGGGCGAAGGGCACGAAGGGGCGCGAAGACCGACTTTGGTGAACCGCCGTAACGCAGTTTCCCCCGTTGCTTCCCTTCGCGCTCCTTCGCGCGCTTCGCCCTTCGCGGTATCTGTTGGAGCGAGTTCCCACTAGCTTCTCCACCGTATGAACTTGCTGCAGCTGGTCCTCACCGTCGCGTTCGTGCTCTCGGGTGCGGCCGGACTCATCTACGAGTCCATCTGGAGCCGCTACCTGGGGCTGTTCGTCGGGCACAGCGCGTACGCCCAGACCATCGTGCTGGTCATCTTTCTGGGCGGGATGTCGGCGGGTGCCGCGTTCACGGCCCGGCATTCTGCCCGCATGAAGCAGCCGCTCCTGTGGTATGCGCGCGTCGAGGCCGCCACGGGCGTCATCGGATTCGTCTTTCACGGCGTGTTCGGCGTGGTGACGGCATTCTGTTACGACACGCTCTTCCCCGCCCTGCCGGGTGGCGCAGCGCTCACGGTGGCCAAGTGGGGCATTGCCGCGCTGCTCATCCTGCCACAGTCGGTGCTGCTGGGCACCACGTTTCCGCTGATGAGCGCCGGCTACCTGCG
>CAYHCW010000510.1:0-2471 GCA_964355025.1 uncultured Gemmatimonas sp.
CGTAGGCGATCAGGATATTGCGCATCGAGTCCGGCATATTGTCATTGACAGAATGACAATAAGCGCGTAGATTGTCCTTAGGAAAATGACAATCTCCCGCGACCTCCTGCGCCTGAAGCTCGCCGAGTCGCTGGCGTCGGTGCCGCCCCGGCTCACGCGGCGTGACGTGCGGCTGCCCGGCATTCGCGGCAAGGCGCTCGCCGTCATCGGGGTGCGCCGCGGCGGAAAGACGTCCTTCCTGCGGCAGTGCCAGTCGGACCGGCTGGCCGATGGGCGTGCGCCGGAATCGCAGCTGCTCGTCTCGCTGGAAGACGAGCGCCTCACCGGCATGACGGTCGCCGATCTCGCCTGGCTGCTCGACGAGCACGCGCGGCAGTATCCAGCGCTTCGCGAGCACGGCGCCGTCACCCTGTACCTGGATGAAGTGCAGATCGTCCCCGGGTGGGAAGGGCTGGTGCGCCGGCTGATGGACGCCGGAGGAGTTGAACTCTTCGTGTCGGGCTCGTCGGCTCGACTCGTCAGTCGCGAAGTGGCAACGAGCCTGCGTGGGCGGGCAATGGAAGTGCTGGTCTTTCCATTCAGCTTTCGTGAAGCGCTTCGGCACGCGGACGCCGAGCCGTCCAAGGCCTGGGCACGCCTGCGTCCGGCAGAGCGAGCGGCGCTCGACCACAAGTTGCGCCGATACCTCGTGGAGGGTGGCTTTCCCGAGGCGCAGGGCGCCGAACCGCGCGACCGGTCGGCTCTTCTCGCCGGATACGTGGACGTGGTGGTGCTGCGCGACGTGATCGAACGGCACGCCGTCTCCAACCCGCTGGCCCTCCGTTGGCTGCAGCGAGCGCTCCTCGCGAACCCCGGCGGCGCCTTCTCGGTGAAGAAGCACTACGACACGCTGCGTTCGCAGGGCGTCGCCGTCGGCAAGGACACCCTGCACGAGTACCTCGCGCATCTTGAAGATGCATTCCTCGTGCGGACGGTGGCGATGCACAGTGCGTCGGAGCGGCAGCGCATGGTGAATCCCCGCAAGGCCTATCCGGTGGACCCGGGGCTCATTGCGTTGTACGAGCGCAGCGGTCGCGAGCAACGGGGACGCGCGCTCGAAACGGCCGTGCTGCTGGAACTCGAACGGCGTGGCTACGAGGTCTCCTACGTACGCACGAATGACGGGTGGGAAGTGGACTTCCTGGCACACCGCGCCGGCGAGGCACCGCTCCTCGTTCAGGTCTGCCTTGAGACCGACGATGCGGCCACGTGGACACGCGAAGTCCGTGCACTCGAGGCCGCGAAGGTCGCGCATCGAACGGCGCGCGCGCTGTTCGTCACGGGCGACGCGACGCCGCCTGGCAAGTCGCTGCCGCGCGGACTGAAGTGGATGAGCGCGGTGCAGTGGCTGTTGGACGCGGAATCCCAATCTCCAGGGTAGCCAACGATGAACGCAACCATCCCCCCAGGACCCTCGCCGCGCCTGCGCGCGTTTGCGGCGGAACTCAAGGAGCGCCGGGACTCTCTCGCGTTCGGGGTCCAGCTCAAGCAGGGCGTCCAGCACTTCACCGACGAACTCCTCGCCGTGCTCTTTCCCCACTTCTGCCGCGAGAAGTTCGCCACTTCCCACGAGATTGAGGCGCGGCTCGCCCAGCTCGAACAGGACCTGACGCGAATGATCGCGCCGCTGCTGGCGGGCTCGGCAACGTCGCCGGCTGCGGTGGCCCGCTCCTTCAGCGAAGCGCTCCCCGGCATTCACGCACAACTGATGCTGGACGCCGAGGCGATCAACCTCGGTGATCCGGCCGCCGAGAGCCTCGATGAAGTCATTCTCGCCTATCCGGGGTTTGCCGCCATCGCCATCCATCGGCTGGCGCACGAACTCTACCGCCAGCGCGTCCCCATCTTCCCGCGGCTCCTCAGCGAACTCGCCCACCAGATGACCGGGATCGACATTCACCCGGGGGCCACCCTCGGGTCGTCGCTGGCGATTGATCACGGCACGGGCATCGTGATCGGCGAATCGACCGTCATCGGGAACAACGTGAAGCTCTACCAGGGCGTCACGCTGGGCGCGCTCAGCGTGAAGAAGAGCCTCGCGCGATCGAAGCGGCATCCGACGATCGAGGACAACGTGGTGATCTACGCGCACTCGGTGATCCTGGGTGGCGATACCGTGATCGGCCACGACAGCGTCATCGGCGGCAACGTCTGGCTGACCGGCAGCATCCCGCCTCTTTCGTACGTGCACCAGGAAAGCAGCGCGGTTGTCCGGCCGAGGGACTCAGGCGATATGGGTTCGGCCCCCTGATGCCCGCCGCAGGCACGCCGTAGACTTACCCGGTCGCACGTCGGGCCCCTCCCTCACCCCACTCGCGGGGACACGCACCAGATGCCGCTCAACATCCTCATCCTCGGTGGCACCGGCTTCACCGGCCCCGAACAGGTGGAGTACGCGCTCGCGCGCGGCCACAAGGTCACGCTCTTCAACC
>CAYHCW010000511.1:0-2471 GCA_964355025.1 uncultured Gemmatimonas sp.
CAGCCGCGAGCCCAGCGAGTTGGAGAGGCCAATGCGCTGGGCCTCGCCGCCCGAGAGCGTGCGGGTGGCGCGGTCGAGCGTGAGGTAGGTGAGCCCCACGTCGCAGAGGAACCGCACGCGCTCGCGCGCCTCGCGCCAGATGTGCGCCGCGATGACCTGCTCCGACGGGGTCAGCACCAGTGCGTCGAGCCAGGCATTCAGCAGGTCCACCGGCATCGCCGACACCTCGGCGATGTGCCGGCCGCCGACGCGCACGTTCAGCGCCTCGGGTTGCAGCTTGGCGCCGTGGCAGGAGGGGCATTGCATGGCCGACTGGTATTGGCGCAGGAAGACGCGGATGTACTGCTTGTACTTCTTCTCCTCGAGCGACTCGAGGTGCCGGACCATCCCGACGAAGCCCTTGGCCTTGCCGCGCAGCAGAAACTCGCGCTGCGCATCGCCGAGGTCGCGCCACGCGCGATCCATCGATATGCCCTCGCGTTTGGCGGCCTCGGCGAGGGCGCGGCGCTTGTTCTCGTAGCGCGGCTTGGTCCACGGGTCGAGCGCGCCCTCGCGCAGCGAGCGCTCCGGGTGCGGCACGATGAGCGCGACGTCGTACTCGAGGGTGGCGCCGAACCCGTTGCACGTGGGGCACGCGCCGCGGGGGTTGTTGAACGAGAAGAGCTGCGGCGACGGGTGCGGGGCGCGAAGGTGATGTTCGGGGCATTCGAAGCGCGTCGTGAACCGCAGGCGGAGGGCCACGGGCGGTTGGCCGTTGGCGGTTGGCGGTTCGCGGTCGTCGTCGGCGACGAGCACTACCGCGTCGCCATCGCCCTCGCGAAAGGCGGTCTCGATGGCGTCGGTAAGGCGCGCGCGCTCGGCGGGGTCAACGCTCAGGCGGTCGGCGACGACGAGCACTTCCTTGCACTTGGTGAGATCGGGCTTCTTGCCGCCAAGGTCGTCGACGTGATAGCTGACGCCATCGGCCACGACACGCACGAAGCCCTCGGCGCGCAGGTTCTCGACGGCTACGGCGTGTGATACCAGGCCCGAGAGGCGCAGCGGGAAGGTGACGAGCAACCGCGTCCCGGCGGGCAGGGCGAGCACCTGGTCGGCCGCGCCCGGCGGCGTGTCCGGCCGGAGTTCGCGGCCGCAGCTCGGGCACAGGGTGCGGCCAATGCGCGCCCACAGCAGGCGCAGATAGTCGTAGATCTCGGTGGCGGTGCCGACCGTCGAGCGGGAGGTGCGGGTGGCATTGCGCTGCTCGATGGCCACGGCGGGCGAGAGCCCCTCGATGGAATCGACGAGGGGCTTCTGCATCCGGTCGAGGAACTGTCGCGCGTAGGCCGACAGCGACTCCACGTAGCGGCGCTGCCCCTCGGCGTAGATGGTGTCGAAGGCCAGGGACGACTTGCCGGACCCCGAGGGGCCGGTAATCACCGTGATCGCGCGCCGCGGGAGGTCGACGTCGATCCCCTTGAGGTTGTGCTGGCGCGCGTTGCGGATGGTGATGCGGTCGGTCACGACTGCAATCTAGCCATGATCCGGAAGTCGTCGATGATTCGCCTGTGCCCCTCACCGCTCGGCGTGTGGGGACGCCGTGGTGCGGGGTGCGGGGTGCGCAGGCTATTTAGGGTTGCCACCCCCCCGGGCGGCGGGTAGCTTCCCGATGCCATGGCGTATCTCCAGTTCCACGGAAAGCAGTATTCCGTCCCCGCGGAAGGTCTGACGGTCGGCTGCTATGACGGCGCCGCCCTTCGACTTCCGGGTGACGACGTGTCGGCGCGCGCCGTGGTGGTTCTTGCCGCCGATGGGAGCGCCGTCATCCGTCGCGATGCGACCGATGCGGTGATCCTGCTGAACGGGGTGCGGCTGGGCATCGAACCGAGCCCGATCCTCCACGGCGACAAGGTGGAGATGGCGGGCGACGAGCTGCGCTACGGCGACGCCAAGCAGGGGGGGAGCACCCAGTTCGTGTCCAGCGCGCAGGTGGCTGAAATGGCCCGCGCCAAGGGGTCGGCGCCCGCCAAGCCGACGCTCGCGCGCGGTGGCCGGTTGGTGTCGCTGACCGATGGACGGGAATACGCCGTGCCGGACGATGGCATCACGATCGGTCGCGAAGTGGGCAACGACATCGTCATCCCGTCGACCGAGGTGTCGCGCAAGCACGCCGAAATCGTGCCGATGCCAGGCGGCTACCACCTCACGGACCACAGCACGAACGGGCTGTTCGTCAATGGCGTGCGCGTGGAACAGTCGCAGGTGCTCGGGCGGGGTGACGTGCTGAAATTGGGTCCGGAGGAGTTCCGTTTCTACGCGGACACGGCGAAAGCCGCTCCCGCACCGCCACCTCCGGCAGCACCAGCAGCGTCCAAGCCAGCCGCCCCGCCGATCCAACCTGTGGCTCCTGTGTCGGCCGACCTGCCAACCGTCGGGCTCGAACTCGAGTCGGCGTTTGTGTCGGCTGCGCCCGCGCCCACACCCACGCCCAC
>CAYHCW010000512.1:0-2468 GCA_964355025.1 uncultured Gemmatimonas sp.
TTTATGGGTCCTGCGGCCGCTTGCGCGATCCGACACCCGTCGCGCGCGATGCCCCCCGTTGCGGCGCCCTTGGGCCGGGCGTAGAATCCGCGCACGATATCACGGCAACGCCACCGCGCTCATGCTTGCCGTGCGCGCGACGGGGGTCCGGTATCGCAAGCGGCCGCAGGACCCATAAAAGAGGCGCGCGCAGCGCGCCTTAAGGGTCCGAGAGCTTGCGAGACCGGATCCCCGTCGCGCGCACGCGCCACACCATCAGGGACCACCATGCGCATCCTCACCGCAGTTCTGGCCCTGGCTACGCTCAGCGCCCCAACCCTCGCCCAACGCACACCAACCACCTACGACCCGTCGCTCTACACCGACGGCGCAAAAACCAGCTCATCTCTGAAGTCGCTGAGATGGCGCCTCATCGGCCCATTCCGCGGCGGCCGCTCAGTCGCCGTAGCCGGCGACCCCACAAAGCCCCTCGTCTTCTACTTCGGCGCCGTCAACGGCGGTGTGTGGAAAACCACCAACGCCGGGCAGAGCTGGACCAACATCACCGACGGCAAGACCGACATCTCCTCCGTGGGCGCCGTCGCCGTCGCCCCCAGCGACCCCAATGTCATCTGGGTGGGCACCGGCGAAGGCAAGCCGCGCGAAGACATCACCCACGGCACCGGTGTGTACCGCACCACCGACGGCGGCGCCACGTGGAAGCACCTCGGCCTCGCCGACGCCCAGCAGATCACCGCCCTGCGAGTTGACCCCAAGGACCCAGACCGCGCCTTCGTGTCATCACTCGGCCACGCCTTTGGCCCCAACGCCGAGCGCGGGATTTTTCGTACAACGGACGGCGGCAAGTCGTGGAAGAAGGTGCTGTACGTCAACGACAGCACCGGCGCGAGCGATGTCTCGCTCGACGTGAACAACCCGCGCATCGTGTACGCGGCCCTCTGGAAGTTCCAGCGCACGCCGTGGTCGATGGACGCCGGCAGCGGACGCAGCGGCCTCTGGAAGAGCACCGACGGCGGCGACTCGTGGACCGAACTCACGTTCAACCCCGGCATGCCCAAGGGGCCCATTGGCAAGATCGGCGTCTCGGTGTCGCCGGCCAACTCACAGCGCGTGTACGCGAGCATCGAGGCCGCCGACAGCGCCGGCGGCATCTTCCGCAGCGACAACGCGGGCGCCACGTGGATCCGCGTCAACGGCGACCAGACCTTCGCCGTGCGCCCCTACTACTACTCGGCGATCACCGCCGACCCCACCAACGAGAACGTCGTCTACGTGATGAACCTGCAGGTGCACCGCAGCATCGACGGCGGAAAGTCGTTCACACTCGTGCGCGTGCCGCACGGCGACACGCACCAGATGTGGGTGGACCCCAGGGACGGCAACCGGCTGATCAACGCCAATGACGGCGGCGCCACGGTGTCGCTCGACTACGGGCGCACGTGGAGCTCCATGAACAACCAACCCACGTCGCAGTTCTATCACGTCATCACCGACGATCAGTTTCCCTACCGGCTGTACGGCGCCCAGCAGGACAACAGCACGGTGAGCATCAGCAGCCGCAGCGACAACGGCGTGATCACCGAACGCGACTGGTGGCCGGTGGCCGGCTGCGAGAACGCGCACATCGCCATCGACCCACGCAACCCGGCGGTCACGTATGGCGGCTGCTATATGGGCTCGCTCAACCGCTACGACAGCCGCAACGGGCAGAGCCGCGATGTGTCGGTGTGGCTGCGCAACTACGACGGCTGGGCCGTGGCCGACGTGCCGCAGCGCTTTCAGTGGACGTTTCCCATTGTCATCAGCGCGCACGATGCCGGCACCATGTACGCCACCAGCCAGTACGTGTGGCGCACGCGCAACGAGGGGCAGAGCTGGGAGAAGATCTCGCCCGATCTCACGAAGCACGACCCAAAGACGATGGGACGCAGCGGCGGCCCGGTGAGCGGCGACATGACGGGCACTGAGTGGTATGCCACCATCTACGCGTTCGCCGAGTCGCGCCGCGATGCCAAGGTGTTGTGGACCGGCAGCGATGACGGCCTCGTGCACCTCTCGCGCGACGGCGGCGCGACGTGGACCAACGTCACGCCCGCACAAATGCCCGCATTTTCGCGCGTCACGGAAATCGAACCGTCGCCGCACGACCCCGCCGTGGCCTACGTGAGTGCGACGCGCTACCAGCTCGACGACTTTGCGCCGTACTTCTGGAAGACCGCCGACTACGGCAAGACGTGGACGCTCATCACCAACGGCATACCCGCCACGTCATACTCGCGCTCGCTGCGCGAAGACCCCGTGCGCCGCGGGCTGTTGTTTGCCGGCACCGAGACCGGCGTGTACGTGAGCTTCACCGACGGCGCCCGGTGGGAGCCGCTGCAGCTCAACCTGCCGCGCGTGGCGGTGCGCGACCTGCGCGTGCACGGCAACGACGTCGTGATAGGCACGCACGGCCGCAGCTTCTGGGC
>CAYHCW010000513.1:0-2460 GCA_964355025.1 uncultured Gemmatimonas sp.
TGTACGACCTGAAGATCCATCCGCGCGACCGCGAGCTGATTGCGGCGACGCACGGACGCAGCCTCTGGGCGGTGGATGTGGTGCCGCTGCAGCAGCTCACGCCGGCGGTGCTGGCGGCCGAGGCGCACCTGTTCGAGCCGCGCACGGCGTACCAGTGGGGCGAGGGGCCGAACCTGATGGCCAGCGGCAACGGCAATGCGCAGGCGTTCTTCGCCGTGCCGAGTCCGGTGTACGGGGCGGACATTTCGTACCGCCTTGGCGCCAACGCGCCGACGTCGGCGCGCGTGGTGATCACCAGCGTGACGGGTGATACCCTGGCCAACCTCGCGGGTGCTGGCGGCGTTGGCGTGCACACCGTGAACTGGAACTTCCGCGCCATCGTGCGTCCGGCCGCTGCGGCGCCGCTCTCAGCGTCCGAAAAGCGCGACTCGCTCATCAAGGCAGCGCGCGCCACGCCCGTGCTCGACTCACTGACGGCGGCCAAGTACGACAGCACGGCCATAGCACGCGCCAAGCAGCTGCTGAATCCGCCCGCGGGCGGCGGCGGCTTTGGTGGTCGTGGCGGTGGTGGCGGTGGTGGCGGTGGTGGTGGGGGCCGTGGCAACACGTGCGAGCGTCCGTTGTCGCAGTGGGACGCATTCTGCACGCGTCCGGGTGAAGGAACCGCAGCACTGCCCGGCCTCTCGGCGGGCCCCGTCGGCGGTGGTCAGCAGCGTGGGCCGGAGCCAGAGAACGTGCGAAAGATCTTTGACCTCATCGGCCTGCGCATTCCCGCCGGCGGTGGTGGTGGGTTTGGTGGGTTCGGAGGAGGCGCCGCGGAAGTGGGCACGGGCTCCTATCTCGTGACGCTCAAGGTCGGCGACAAGACGTACAAGCAGGTGTTGCGAGTCGAGAAGTAGGCGACGAACGAGTCGAGGAGCCCCCCATGCGGTATCACGCCCTGCATCAGCGGCGCTGGCGCGTTGCCATCGCGCTGACGGCCATCGTGGCCGTCGTCTATTTCGGCTTCATTCTTCTCGTCGCGTATCGCAAGCCGCTGATGGGCTCGCTGGTGGCGCCGGGGCTGAGCGTCGGCATCCTGCTCGGCGCGCTGGTGATTGTCGCCGCGTGGCTCACGACGTGGTACTACGTGCGGTGGGCCAACCGGCACTTTGACAGCGAGATCGCGCGGCTCCGTGGGGAGGACGCCACGTGAGCGCCATCGGCAAGCCGAACATCGTGTCGATGGTGTTCTTCTTCCTCTTCATCAGCATCACGCTCGGCATCACGTACTGGGCGGCGCGCAAGACGCGTACCACCGAGCACTTCTATGCGGCGGGCCGCACGGTGAGCGCCGGGCAAAACGGCTTTGCCCTCGCCGGCGACTACATGAGCGCCGCGAGCTTTCTCGGCATCGCGGGGCTCGTGTCCACCTCCGGCTTCGACGGCCTCATCTACTCCACCGGCTGGCTGGTGGGGTGGCCGGTGGTGCTGTTCCTCATCGCCGAGCCGCTGCGCAACCTCGGCAAGTACACCTTTGCCGACGTCCTCGCCACACGGCTGCAGCACACGCCGGTGCGCGTGGCCGCGGCGCTCGGTACGCTCACCACGGTGCTGTTTTACCTGATTGCGCAGATGGTCGGCGCCGGCAGCCTCATCAAGCTGATGTTCGGCCTCTCGTACGAAAGCGCGGTGGTCATCGTCGGCGTCGTGATGATGGCCTATGTGCTCTTTGGCGGGATGCTGGCCACCACCTGGGTGCAGATCGTGAAGGCCGTACTCCTGCTCGGCGGCGCCTTTTTGCTGGCCAGCATGGTGATGGCGCATTTTCACGGCGACCCGACCGAGTTGTTCGCGGCGGCGGCGGCCAAGTATGGCGACGCCGTGCTGGCGCCGGGCAAGCTGGTGACGAATCCGCTCGACACCATCTCGCTGGGGCTGGCGCTGATGTTCGGCACGGCCGGGCTGCCGCACATTCTCATGCGGTTCTACACGGTGCCCGATGCGCGCGCGGCGCGCACGTCGGTGTTCTACGCCACCGGGCTCATCGGGACGTTTTACCTGCTGACGTTCATTCTCGGGTTCGGGGCGATGGTGCTGGTGGGTCCCGAGGTGATCACGCAGTTCGACAAGGGCGGCAACATGGCCGCACCGCTGCTGGCCGAGTTCCTGGGGGGCACGCCGTTCCTCGGCTTCATTGCGGCGGTGGCGTTTGCCACCATCCTCGCGGTGGTGGCCGGGCTCACGCTGTCGGGGGCGTCGGCGCTGTCGCACGACCTGTGGACGAGCATCGTGCGCAAGGGCGAGGCGCGCCCCGAGGAGGAGATGAAGGTGGCGCGCGTGGCGACGCTGATTGCCGGACTGCTGGCGGTGGTGTTCGGCATCGCGTTCAAGGGGCAGAACGTCGCGTTCATGGTGTCGCTGGCCTTTGCCATCGCGGCGAGCGCCAACTTCCCCGCCCTCGTGCTGTCGATCTTCTGG
>CAYHCW010000514.1:0-2451 GCA_964355025.1 uncultured Gemmatimonas sp.
GGCGAGAAGTAGTACTTCTCCTCGAACAGCGGGTCGTGCGGGATGTGCATCTTGCAGTACACACCCAGCACCGCGCCGTCGGCGTCGATGACGGCCGCCGAGTTGCGGTAGACGCCCGCCGCCTGCTTTTCGTAGAGCGGCACCACGAGCACCACTTCCAGCTCTGCGGCGAGCGCGCTCAGCCGCTCGACGGTCGGGCCGGGGACTGGTTCGGCGAGGTCGAACCGCGCAAGGTCGAGTGCCTTGCAGAAGTACGGCGCGTCAAAGAGCTCCTTGAGGCAGATCACCTGCGCACCGCGCGCGTGCGCACTGCGGATCGCGGTGATCGTGCGCTCGAGCGTCTCGGCCCTGGTGGGGGCCACGCCGTCCTGGATGAGGGCGACGGTGAATGGGGCGGCAGGCATAGGGCGGAATTTCGCCCGCGGCGGAATCAGATGCTAGGTGCTAGGAGCTAGGTGCTAGGAGCTAGGAGCTAGGTGCTAGGTGCTAGGTGCGAACATCTAGCGCCTAGCTCCTGATACCTGGCGCCTGCATTTCACAGTCTCACCGCAATCACGACGTCCGCGACGTTGGTCCCGGTGAGTCCGGTCTTGAGCAGGGCTCCGGCGAGATGGAGCGCCTCGTACGCATCGTGCCGTCGAAGTGCGCCACGCGGGTCGACCCCGGCCTCCGCCATCCGTGCCGCGGAGTGCGCATCGACAATCGCGCCCGCGGCGTCGGTGGGACCGTCGCACCCGTCGGTGCCCGCGGCGAGAATGGTGATGCCCGCCGCGTCGGCGCCCGCATCGCTGAGCGCGATGGCCGCAGCGAGCGCCAACTCCTGGCATCGTCCCCCGCTGCCGTGGCGATCGCCCAGCGTGACGGTGGTTTCGCCTCCCCACAGCGCCACGCCGCCGCGCGGGAGGGCGAGCGCAGCGGCCGCCACGCGCGGGCCGGCGTGCGCGGCCTCGCCGTGCAACGGCTCGTTGACGATGACGACGGGGTCGAAGCCCAGCACGCGCGCGCGCAGCGCGCCGGCGTCCAGCACACCGCTGTTGCCCTGCACGGCGGCGACGCCCGGATACAGGAACGCTGGGGCTTCGGATTTGGGGGTCTCCGCGCGCTCTCCACGCATCACCTCATCCAGATAGCGCAGCATCGGCGCCGGCACGCGGTGGGTGAGCTCCGCCTCGTCGATCAGACGGCGAACACCCACTGCGGTGGAATGGTCGGGGACGCACGGGCCGGACGCGATGTGCGCGAGGTCATCGCCGATGACGTCGGAGAGGACGATCAATTCAACGCGCGCCGGCGCGAGCTGCGTGGCAAGGCGACCGGCGCCCCACCGCAGGAAACGCTTGCGAATGGCGTTCACGCGGCCGATGTCGAGTCCCGATCGCAGCAGCGTGTCGGAGAGCGCGGCGAGGTGGCTGACCTCGATGCCGTCCACCGGCGCACCGACGAGGCTCGACGCGCCGCCGGAGAGCAGCACGAACACGAGATCGTTGGCCTGTACTCGATCGCAGAGGTCAGCGAGCGCATCCGACGCCAGCGCAGATCGCTCGCCCGGATGCGGGTGGTCGCCCGCGATGCCGACAATAGCTGTGTGGGGCACGTCCCCGACGGCCGGGGCGACGATCAGGCCGCCGGCAATGACGGCATTGCGGTCGTTCATTTCGTGCACGGCCGCGCGGGCCATCGTGTTGGCGGCCTTGCCGAGCGAGATGATCCACGACGGCCGTGGCACCTTGCGATCCGCGGGGAGCCGCAGCCGCACGGCGCGCGCGGTGAAGGAGGTAGGGTCGGCGGCAATAAGTGAGGCCGCAAAGAGGTCGCGAACCGTCGTTGCGCCGGCACGGATTGCGGGAATGAACGACGGCGTCAGGTGCGAGCTTTTGGTCGTGGACACGATGGCGTGAGACGTGGAAGGGTGAAACGTCGTCGTGTGCCTCGGCATCGAGGAACGCAGGCGATGATTCGCCGGAAGGTTGCGCCCGCGCCGTCAGACGACCGTCTGAGGTCGCACCAGGTGTCAACCGTAAGGGCGACAAGCGCTTACGCGCCTGCCGCCCTCTCCACTCCGAGCCACAACCCCCGCGTTTCGAGGGGGACGCCGCGCGTGCTGGCCCTACTTTCCCTTTCTGGACGCCAGGTCGATGGCCGAGTCGAGCTGCGCGTACGCGTCCTGCGACAGCGCCGAGAATGGGCGAATGACGTGCGCAATTCGCCCGTCGCCGCCGACCACGAATACGACTCGCTTGTAGAACTTCTTCATCGGCCCGATGCCGATGCCGGCGGTCGCATATTTCTCGGCAATCTCGCCAGTCGTGTCGCTGGCGAAGAGCATGGGGAAGTTGGCGTCCCTGGCCCACGACGCGAGCTCGTCCGCGCCGTCTGAACTGATGGAGATGGCGACAACACCCTTGCCGTCGTTGAAGATCGTGGCGTACTGATCCCGGTACGCCTCATGTT
>CAYHCW010000515.1:0-2450 GCA_964355025.1 uncultured Gemmatimonas sp.
ATGGAGATGCGCGGCGAGATGTCGTACCAGTCGTAGACGAAGCCGATGGTCTTGACCCACCCCGCCATGCTTCCGGTGGAGGCTGCATACGTGGCGCCGGCGAGCGACGAATGGAACCAGTCGCCCACCAGGCGGCCACTGACGCTCCAGTCGATGCGGCCGTCCCGATCGGCGGGCACGCCCTCAAAGACGCGCGATTTCGAGTAATAGAAGTCGCGCAGCGCCGGCGTGAAGTACTTGTACGGCGACGCGGCGTGCAGCGTGCTGGGGCCGTAGCGCGCAGCGTTCACGACCCGGCTGAGCGTGACGTCCTCGTCCCAGACGCCGAGGTCCATGCTGGGGCAGCGGCCGGTGGTGGTGGCAATCTGGTCGCCGGCATTCACGTGACTGCCGACCTTGATGCCCGGCAGCAGCAGCACGTGGTCGTAGTAGTAATGAAAGGTCTTCGTCATCTGGATCTCGACCTTCGTGTCGCCGGCGGCCTCGGTGACGAGGGTGAAGATCACCACGCCGCTGCCCGCCGCATACACGGGGCGCGCGCGGCAGTCGTTGGCCTGCTGATTGCCGCCAAACGGGTTCACGAACGAGATGTACACGTGGTCGGTGGGGAGCACGTGCCCCGGAGGGCCCAGGTTGCCGAGCGGCGAGGTGGCGAAGACCGTCGCGGTGTCGAGCGGCGAGACGCTCAGCACGCCGGGCCCGGTGGTGGTGATGCCCCACGGGTTGTCGGTGGGGCCGGTGGTGTTGTTGCCGTCGCCGCAGGCGGCGAGGGCGAACAGCAGAACGGCAATCAAGGGGAGGCGCATCCCCTCAATATCGGCGCCGTGCCGGCGAATGCGGTGACGGTGGTCACGATGGGGATGTAGCTTACGGCGTTGCTCCCTCCTCACGGACCCAGCATCCATGCGCCGCCTGCTGCTTGCCCTCGTTCTCGCTCCGGTGTCTGCCTCCGCGCAGACTCCCGCCGCCATCGACAGCATCGTCGAGCGCGCGCTGAAGACGTTCAGCGCCCCCGGGGTCGCCATCGCCGTCGTGAAGGACGGCAGGGTGATCGTCGCCCGGGGGTATGGCGTCAAGAAGCTCGGCGCCCCCGACAAGGTGGGCCCCGACACGCGTTTCGGCATCGCCTCCAACACCAAGGCGTTCACCGCGACGGCGCTCGGCATCCTGGTAGAGGAGGGGAAGGTGCAGTGGGACGCCCCCGTCATCCGCTACCTCCCCGAGTTTGCGATGTACGATCCGTTTGTCACGCGCGAACTCACCATCCGTGACCTGCTGGTGCACCGCTCCGGGCTTGGCCTTGGCGCGGGCGACCTGCTCTGGTGGCCGGCGTCGACATACGACCGCAAGGAGATCATGCGGCGCCTGCGGTACATCAAGCCGGCGACGTCGTTCCGCTCGGCGTATGCCTACGACAACGTGCTGTACCTCGTGGCCGGCGAGGTGATAGAGCGTGTGAGCGGCCGCACGTGGGAGCAGTTCGTGCAGGAGCGCATTCTGGCGCGGGTGGGGATGACGGCGAGCACCGTGCGGCACAGCGACGCGGCCGGCGTCGACGACGTGGCCACGACGCACGCCGACGTGGAGGGCGTGATGCGCGTGATCGCGCCGATGACGAGTGACAACACCAACCCGGCGGGCGGCATCAACGCCGGCGCGCGCGACATCGCCAAGTGGCTGTTGGTGCAGCTCGACAGCGGCCGGCTGGCCGACGGCTCGCGGCTGGTGAGTGCGCGCACCGCCCGCGAGATATGGACCGGCGTGACGCCGATGGGCACCGGGCCGGCGGCCGCCGAGATTGCACCGCTCGCCAAGCAGTTCAACCTGTACGCGCTTGGATTCCAGACCAACGACTTCCGCGGCCGCCGGGTGCTGTGGCACACCGGGGGCCTGCCGGGTTACCTGTCGTTTCTCGCGTTCATTCCGGAATCGCGGGTGGGCGTGGCCGTGCTGACGAACAACGAGACGCCGATGTTCATCGCCGCCGGATGGTCGCTGCTCGACTACGCGCTGGGTAGCGCGCCGCCGTTCGACTTCGTGGGTGGCTATGCAAAGCTCGGCGAGCGCCAGAAGGCCGCGCTGGCCCAGCAGCGCACGGCGACGGGCGCGGCGCGTGATTCGCTGAGCAAGCCCTCGCTCGCGCTCGGGAAGTACGCGGGCGTGTACGAGGACGCGTGGTACGGCGACGTCACCGTGACGATGGCCAACGGAAAGCTGCGCATGGCCCTCGGCCACACGCCGCAGCTGCAGGGCGAGATGGTGCACTGGCAGCACGACACCTTCATCGCACGCTGGGACGACCGCGAGATGCGCGCCGATGCGTACGTGACCTTCCAGCTGAATGCCGACGGGAGCATCGACCAGGTGAAGTTGCGCGCGGCCGACCCGGAAACGGACTTCTCGTTCGACTTTCACGACCTGCTGCTCAAGCCCAAGCCGAAGCGGTGAGC
>CAYHCW010000516.1:0-2450 GCA_964355025.1 uncultured Gemmatimonas sp.
GGGATCACCAAGTTCCGGCACGAGTTCGAGGCCCTGATCACGGGCAAGCGCTCGTCCACCGTGGCGGTGACGGCCTGATGTCTGAACCCAAGCTCATCAACCTGACCATCGAGGGACGCGCAGTCAGCGTCCCCGAGGGGACGACCATCCTCGAGGCGGCCAAGACCGCCGGGGTGCTCATCCCGCACTACTGCTACCACCCCGGGCTTCCCACGGCCGGCGTCTGCCGCATGTGCCTGGTGGAAGTCGAGAAGTTCCCCAAGCTCGCGCCCTCGTGCGTGACGAACGTCGGCGAAGGGCAGGTGGTGCACGTCTACACGCCAAAGGCGCTCGAGGCCCGCAAGGGCGTGCTGGAACTGCTGCTCATCAACCACCCGCTCGATTGCCCGATCTGCGACCAGGCCGGCGAGTGCGAACTGCAGGATTACACGTTCCAGGAAGGGCGCGCCGACTCGCGGTATCGTGAGCCCAAGCGTTTCAACCCGGTCGAGGATTTCGGCGGCGACGTCCTGTACGTCACCAACCGGTGCATCCTGTGCACGCGCTGCGTGCGCTTCATGGATGACGTCGCGGAGGACACCGCCCTGTGCGTGCAGGAACGCGGCGACCGCGCGACGATTGGCAAGGCGCCCGACAAGGACCTCACACACGGGTGGGCCTCCAACGTCGTTGACCTCTGCCCGGTGGGCGCGCTCGTCAGCAAGGACTTCCTGAACAAGGCGCGGGCGTGGGAGCTCGACCGCACCGCGTCCGTCTGTCCCAACTGCTCGCAGGGGTGCAACATCATCCTCGAGACGCGCGACAACACCGTGCTGCGGATGAAGCCGCGCTCGAATACCGCCGTGAACCAGTACTTCGCCTGTGACGAAGGGCGGCTGAACTACCGCTGGATCAACCGGGCCGACCGCCTGCAGGCACCGGTGGTTGGCGGCCGCGCGGTCGACTGGGACATCGCGCTAAAGGCCGCGGCCGATGCGCTCAAGGGCAAGAAGGCGCACGTGGTGGTCAGCGCGTCCCTGCCGAATGAAGCCCTCTTCCTGCTCAAGCAGGTGATCAGCGCCACGGGCGGCTCGGGCAGTTTCCGCGTGAAGCAGGGTGCTGAAGCGCCGCTGCCGGGGGCGCCGGACCTGGCCCTGCGTGCCGACCGTGCGGCGAACGCCACGGGCGCCGAGATGCTCGGTTTCACCCGCAAGGACAACCCGCTGGCCGGGCTCGCCAAGGGCGACGTGCTGGTGCTCGTCGGCGAAGAGTGCGACGGGTTCGATGCCGCAGCGTTGGGCGCGGCGGCGGCGGTCATTGTCATCGGCACGGCGAGTCCCAAGGGACTGCCCGCCGCTGCGATCCTGCTGCCGATGGCGAACTTCGCCGAAGAGGAAGGGACCTTCACCAACTTGCGTGGCCGCGTGCAGCGATTCCTCCAGGCCAAGGCCGCGCCCGGGCTGGCCCGGCCGAGCTGGTTTGTCGTGGCCGACCTTGCGGCCGCATTGGGCAGGAACGGCGACTACCTGACGGCCGAGGCAGTCTTTGCCGCGCTCGCCGCAAGCGAGGCGCCGTTTGCCGGAATGAGCTACGACACGCTGGCGCTCAAGGGCCAGCGCTCGGCGCTCGCGGGGGTGAACGCGTGATGCACTCCTCCTTGCTGCTGCTGCAGGTGGCGACCGGCCAGTTGCCGCCCACGATGGGCTGGTTCGTGGTCTTCGCGCTCGTCAAGCTGGTGGCGGCATTCAGCATCTATATGACGTGCGTGGCGTATACGACCTTCGCCGAGCGCCGAATTGCGGCCTGGATCCAGGACCGGCACGGTCCCAATCGTGTGGGACCGCAGGGGATCTTTCAGGTGCTGGCGGACGGCGTCAAGAATTTCATGAAGGAAGAGACGCTGCCCGGCGGCGCGAACAAGGTGATGTTCATGCTGGCGCCGGCGCTGGCGTTCGTTCCGGCGCTGGTGACGTGGGCCGTCATTCCGTTCGCCTCGCCGCTGCCGGTGCCGGGCGTTGGCCTCATCCACATGGTGGTCGCCGACCTGCCGATCGGCTTCCTGTTCACGCTGGCGATCAGTTCGCTGGGCGTTTACGGCATCACCATCGCCGGCTGGTCGTCGAACAACAAGTACGCCCTGCTGGGCGGGCTGCGCGCGTCGGCCCAGATGATCTCGTACGAGATCGCGCTGGGCATGAGCACGGTGTGCGTGCTGCTGCTTGCCGGCAACGTGGACCTGAACGTCATCATCGAACAGCAGGCGTCGCAGGGCTGGAACGTCGTGCTGCTGACGATGGCGTTCTTCATCTTCGGCGTCGCCGCGCTGGCCGAGACCAACCGGGTGCCGTTCGACCTGCCCGAAGCCGAGTCGGAGCTCGTGGCCGGCTACCACGCCGAGTACAGCTCCATGAAGTACTCGATGTTCCCGATTGCCGAATACGCCAACATCATCACGGCGAGTTCGCTGATGG
>CAYHCW010000517.1:0-2448 GCA_964355025.1 uncultured Gemmatimonas sp.
CGACCATGAAGATCCCGATCTTCCACGACGACCAGCACGGCACCGCCATCATCTCGGGGGCCGCCCTGCTGAACGCGCTGGAGATCGTGGGCAAGAAGCTGGACGAAGTCCGCGTGGTCTTCAGTGGCGCTGGTGCGTCGGCCATTTCCACGGCCGAGCACTATGTCCGCCTTGGCGTCAAGCGCGAAAACGTCACGCTGTGCGACCGCAAGGGCGTCATCTACGCGGGGCGTGACAGTGCGATGGAGTCGCACAAGGAGAAGTTCGCGCACGTCACCACCAACCGCACGCTCGAGGAGGCGATGGTGGGCGCGGACGTTTTCGTCGGCCTCTCGGCGGCCGGCGCGGTGACGGGCGACATGGTGAAGGCGATGGCGAACAGGCCCATCGTCTTTGCGCTGGCCAACCCGACGCCCGAGATACTGCCGCACGAGGTGAAGGCCGTGCGCCCCGACGCCATCACGGCCACCGGACGCAGCGATTACGCCAACCAGATCAACAACGTCCTGTGCTTCCCGTTCATCTTTCGCGGGGCGCTCGACGTGCGCGCCACGCAGATCACGGAAGAAATGAAGATGGCGGCCACGCGGGCGCTCGCCGAGCTCGCCAAGGAGAGCGTTCCCGAGTCGCTGGCCGCCCTCTACGGCCTCTCCAAGGTGCAGTTCGGCCCCGAGTACCTGATTCCCTTCCCGTTCGACCCACGCGTGCTGCTGCACGTGGCGCCGGCCGTGGCCTGGGCCGCGGTGGCGGGCGGTGTGGCCGCCAGCGACTTCATTGATCTCGACACGTATCGCGAGCAGCTCGAGGGACGACAGGGACAGTCGCGCGGCATGATGCGCGGCATCGTCATGCGGGCGCACCGCGACCCCAAGCGGGTCGTCTTCCCCGAGGGCGAAGATCCCAAGGTCATCCGGGCGGCGCACATGCTCGCCGAGGAGGGCACGGCGATTCCCATCCTCACCGGGCGCGCGACGCAGATGCGCGAGCGCCTCGCGGAAATGGGCATCGAGCTGAACGGCATCCAGATCATCGACCCCAGCACGTCGCCCGACCGCGAGCGCTACGCCGAGGCCTTCTGGCAACGGCGCCAGCGCCGGGGCCTGTCGCGCGACGAGGCACAGTCGCTGATGACGCGGGGCATCTACTTCGGCTGCCAGATGGTGACCAGCGGTGACGCCGACGCGGTGGTGGCGGGCATCAACAAGCACTACCCCGAGACCATCCGCCCGGCGCTCGAGGTGGTGGGCGCAGACCCCCACATCGGCCTCGTCGCCGGCCTGTACATGCTGGTGGTCGACAATCGCGTCGTCTTCTTTGGCGACACGACGGTCAACATCGATCCCAGCGCGGAACAGCTGGCCAGCATCGGCCAGTCGGCGGCACGCCTGGTGCGCAACTTCGGCATGGAGCCGCACGTGGCGATGCTGTCGTTCTCCAACTTCGGGTCGGTCAAGCACCCCGAGGCCGCCAAGTCGTCCGAGGCCGTGCGCCTGCTTCGCGCCCGGGACGCAACGATCATCGTGGACGGCGAGATGCACGCCGACACGGCGTTCGACGAGGCCGCGCTGGCCCTGCGGTATCCGTTCAGCGCGCTCAAGCAGGCCGCCAACGTGCTCATTTTCCCCAACCTCAGCGCCGGCAACATCGCGTACAAGCTGCTGGCCCGACTGGGCGGCGCCACCGCCATCGGCCCCATCCTCGTCGGCATGAACCACCCGGTACACGTGCTCGAGCAGGGCGCCGATACGCAGGACATCGTCAACATGGCGGCCGTCGCCGTGATTGACGCGCAGGGACGCACCCACTGATCCATCGCACGACGCCCCGCGCGTGCGACCGACTTCTTGAGGAACTACAATGCCTGAAGCTTCCGTTACTGCTGCCGTGACCCGTTCCGGCATGCACGGTCTCGCCGAGCAAGATCTCGCGCCCGCCGGCACGGTGCACTGGAACCTCGTGGCACCCGAGCTCATCGAGGCGGCGATCCGCCGCGGCGAGGGGCGCCTCGCCGACATGGGACCCTTCGTGGCCGTCACCTCGCCGCACACGGGCCGGTCGCCCAACGACAAGTTTGTCGTTAAGGAGCCGGGTTCCGAGGCGGACGTGGACTGGGGCAAGGTCAACCAGCCAATCTCGCCCGCACACTTCGCGCTGCTCCTCGCCGACGTCAAGTCGTACCTCAACGGGCTGCCCGAGCTCTTTGTGCAGGACCTCTTCTGCGGCGCCGACCCGGGGCACCGCCTGAGCGTACGCTACATCCTGCCCAATGCGTGGCATGCGGCGTTCGTGCGCAACATGTTCATTCGCCCCGCCCTGGAGCAGCTGGCAGGTTTCGCGCCGAACTTCACGGTGTACCACGCCCCGGAGTTCCAGGCCGACCCGGCGAAGCACGGCACGCGCACCGGCACCTTCATCGTGTTGAACCTCGCCACGCGCACCATCCTCATC
>CAYHCW010000518.1:0-2439 GCA_964355025.1 uncultured Gemmatimonas sp.
GCACGCGCAGACCGAGGCGCGCCGTCAGGTGGCGGCGGAGCGCGAGGAGCGCCTGGCGTTCGAACAGGCGGGTGCGGCGGCCCGCCTCGATGCGCTGACGCAGGAACTGTTGGCCATCGACGCCGCCGACGATGAACTGGCCCGGCAAATCACGAGTTGGCAGGACGACCTGGCCGGCCGCACGCTGAACCTGACGGGCGCCGACCGTGCGCTCGAGGAGGCCGAGGGCGCCGTGCGCGCAGCCGACGCCGCGCTGGGGGCCGCCGAGCACGACCTCGACGCCTCGCGCCGCGACGCGACGGCCATGGCCGAAGCGCTGCACCACGCCGAGCTCCGCCATTCCGAACTGGGCGGCAAGCGCGCAGCCATTCGTGAACGCCTCGAGGCCGAGTGGCGCAAGCCGCTCGAGGAGCTGTTTGCGGACTACGTGGCCCTCGAGATCGACGACGACGCCCTGCGCGCCGAAGCCGAGCAGCTGCGCGGCCAGCTCGAATCGCTCGGCCCCGTGAATGAGCTCGCCATCGAGGAGCACGACGAGGCCGCCAAGCGGTTCGAGTTCCTCACGACACAGCGCGCCGACCTGTCGGACGCGCAGAAGGCGCTGCTGCAGGCCATCAAGGAAATCGACACGACGGCGCGCGAAATGTTCCTGAAGACCTTCGCCGAGGTGCGCGAACACTTCCGTCACATCTTCATGACGCTGTTCGGGGGCGGCGAGTGCGACCTGCGGCTCGAGAATCCCGAACTGCCGCTCGATTGCGACATCGAGATCCACGCGTCCCCGCGCGGCAAGCGCACGCAGCGCATCCACCTGCTCTCGAGCGGTGAGCGCGCGCTGGTGGCGCTCTCGCTGCTGTTCGGCATCTTCCTCACGAAGCCCAGCCCGTTCTGTCTGCTGGACGAAGTGGACGCCCCGCTCGACGACCAGAACGTGGGGCGCTTCGTGAAGATGCTGAACGAGTTCAAGCTGAACACGCAGTTCATCGTCATCACGCACAACCCGCGCACCACCACCGAGGCGGCCGACGCCGTCTACGGCGTCACGATGCAGGAGCCGGGCGTGTCGTCGCTGGTGAGCGTGCGCATGAAGGGGCATCCGGTGGACGAAGACGAGGACATCGTGGAGGCCGCGTCGGTCTCGTGACCCGCGTTCGACTGCTGTGTGCTGTGTCGTGGGCCTTGGGATGCGGCGTGGCGCTACCCACACCGGTGGCGGCCCAGCGGTCAGTCACCGTGCTCGCCCCCGGCGAGAATCCACTGCGCGACGGCATTCCGGCGTTCACCGTGGTCGCCAGCGGCTTCGTGGCCGCTGACCTGCCGCTGCGCTTCACGCTGCAGGTGGGCACCAACGGCGGCTTTGCCACCGGCGTGCTCACCGATACCACGGTGACGGTGGCCGGTTCGAGCGCCACCATCGCCCCGCGCCGCGTGCTGCCGGAGAAGAGCAGCGTGTTCTGGCGGGGCGTCGTGACCACCGCCGCAGGACTTCAGGTGAATTCCGCGGTCACCGGACCCCGGCTCACGGCGCCGTGGCTCACGCTCCTGTCGCCCAACAACCCCAACGGGTCCACCGTCACCTCCAAGCGGCCCACCTTCACGTGGACGAGCGCGCGCCTCGACCCGTCGGCGGGACGCTGGCAGTACGAGATCCGGATCATTGGCGCGCGAGGCGAGACGATCGTGGTGGGACGGCTCGATGACACGTCGTACGTGCCGACCCGTGACCTCGAGGGGAACACCTCGTACCACTGGCTGCTGGCGGCGTGGACGCTCGCCGGCGACTCGATACGCACCCAGAGCGCGGCGACGTTCGTGGTGCTCGACCCCACCGTGCCGCCGTCCACGATCCTGTTCCCGAACTTCCCCAATCCGTTCCCGAACTCCCGCGTGGACGCCACCTGCGTCTGGTTCGACCTCCACGTGGCCTCCGCCGTACAGTTGCAGGTGCTGGACCTGCGCGGCAACGACGTGCGCTCGCTGATTCCAAGCGCCGCATTCCCCGCGGTACGCACGCTGTCCGCCGGCCACTACGGCCGCGCCAGCGAGGGCAGCGACAGCGGCTGCGATCCGCGGCTGTCGTGGGACGGCCGCGACGACTCGGGACGGACGGTACCGCCCGGCGTGTACCTGATTCGCCTGCGCGCGCAGGGCGTGGAGACGTTTCGCAAGGCGCTGTTCAAGGGGCGCTGACCGAACGGGTTGGGTGCGGGGTGCGGGGGTTTGGTGAGGAGTAGTGAGTGGAGGTGGGGTGAGGAGGAACGAGTTCCCCGTTCCACCCATTCTCCTCCCCCCACCTCCACTCGTTCCCCCGAACCAAGCCCCCGCACTCCGCACTCATCCCCCGCTATATTCCACGAGCCGTAGTTCTCGTCCATGGAGTCAGCGAATGCTCGTAGTGATGCACGCCAGCGCAACACCATCCGACATCGGCGCGGTGTG
>CAYHCW010000519.1:0-2431 GCA_964355025.1 uncultured Gemmatimonas sp.
TCGAGCAGGTCGGCGCCACGCTCCGCGCGCGCATGCCGTTCCTGGAGCCGGCGGCGGCGCCGGAGCCGGAAGCCGCGCTGAAGAGCTAACCAGCAACCGGAGGCGTCGTCGCGCGTTACAATCGCGCCGTGACGCGGCCGCTCGCTACCGTCTCGGTTTCCTGTCTCGTCTGGCTGATCTGCGCCGACGTCTACGCGGCGCAGGAGCCGTCATTCCGCTCCAACTCGCTTGGCGTGCGAGTGGATGTGCTGGTCACCGACGGTGCCAAGACCGTGTCCGGGCTCACCGCACAAGACTTCGACCTCCGCGACAACGGCGTGCCTCAAGCGATCGCGCTGGTCGATGCCGCAGATGTCCCGCTGAACGTCGTGCTCGCCCTCGATACGAGCGGCAGCACCTCAGGGGCGCGCCAGGCGGATTTGGTCGCCGCCAGCCACGCGTTGCTGGACGGACTCAAGCCGGCGGATCGGGCGGCCCTGACGACGTTCAGCCACGCCGCCGCACCCAGGGTCGCCCTCACCACCGACCTCGCCAGCATCCGCGACGCGCTCGGTGGCATCACGCCTGCCGGCCGGACATCGCTCGCCGACGGCATCTACGTCGCGCTGATGGCCACCCTCGCGCAACCGGGACGATCGCTGGTGGTGGTCTGCAGCGACGGCTCTGACATTTCAAGCTGGCTGCGAAGCGATGAGGTGATCGAGAGCGCGAAGCGCGCCAACGCCGTGATCTACGCCGTGGCCTCGGCCGGCGCGAGTCGCGTGTCGACGCTCGAGGCCGTGGCCGATGCCACCGGCGGAAGCCTCCTCCGGGTGTCGTCGAGCGCGGACCTGCGCGGCGCCCTGCAAAACATCCTGCGCGACTTCCGCAGTCGCTACATCCTCGCCTACACGCCCACCGGGGTACCGTTGAGTGGCTTCCACCGCCTCGAGGTTCGGGTCAAGCGGCACGGCCTCGTGAGCAAGGCGCGCCCCGGCTACATCGGCGTCGAGCACCCAGGGGGACGGCAGTGAAGGTTACGACAGCGGCCCTGTTGGTCACCTGCGTGGTCGCCGGCTCTGTTGTCGATGGACAACAGGAGAAGCCCATCACCGAGGCAACGGTGGTCGCGATCCAGGCCTGGGTCGACGCGGTGCGGAGCCATACCCCGGGCCGTGCCGACGTGGCGGTGGTGACGGTGGCAGCGCTGTCGTACCCCGACCGCGAGGAGCTGAATGCGGGAATTCGCTTGTTCCTGAAAACACTCCACTCGAAGTCGAACGCCACGCCAGGCAGAGGGCCCGCCGGCAGGATTGTGGCGCTCGGTCGCGCGGCGGGCGATGCAGACGCAGACGTCTTCCTGAAGCAAGCGGCCGTCTTCCATTCGGATGTCGCGGCGTACGGCGAGCGCCCGTCGGCCGCTTCGAGTGTCGATGTCTCACCCCGCCGCCAGGCGCTGCGATTCGGCGAGACGGTGCCTCCCCTGCTCACAGCCAACCGGCTGATTCTCGGCCAGGACGGCCAACCGGCTGGCGAGGCGTTGGCGAGTTGGAACTGGCCGTTTGCCCGCAGCCTGCTCGATCTTGTTGGGACCGGTGTGGCCGGGAGCACCCTTCGCGGCGCGCCGCGGCCGGAGAACGCGAAGGATCCGTTCGTCGGTGCCTGGTACCACGCGACGACGGCATACATGTTCGCGAACGGCCTGTTCGGTGACGCCATGCCCCATTTGCACGACGCGGCTCGCCTGTTGCCAGCCGATGCCCGGATCCTTTTCGATCGGGGATGCTACGCGGAACTCCTGGGGTTGCCGATGCACCAGGAGATGTTGTCGGCTTCCGACATCATCGAACAGCGCTCACGTGCCAGCGGTCAGGGGCGCGGACCACAATGGGGAGCGCCTGGCTCGACGCCCTCGCTGAACATTCCCCTGGCGGAGACAACGAATGCGGACGCGGAGCGGTTGTACCGGCGCGCGCTGGCGATCGATCCCTCATTAATTGAAGCGCGCGTGCGATTGGCGCGGCTGTTGGATCTGCGAAAGCAATACAACGATGCGGCCCGCGAGCTGAAAACGGCTCTCGCCGGCGGTCCGGCCGGGGTGGTGGGATTCCATGCCCACCTGTTCGCGGGCCGCACGGCGCAGGCGAGCGGGCAGCCCGGCGAGGCGATGGTGCACTACAAGGCGGCACGATCGCTGTTCCCCGATGCGCAATCCGCGCTGCTGGCGTTGAGTCAACTCTCGCTGCTTGGAGCGGACGTACCGGAAGCGCTTGCGCCCCTCGAGCGTCTTGGCGGGCGCTCCGAGGTATTCACGGCCGACCCGTGGTGGCAGTACTACCTCTGCGCCGGTCGCCAGGCGGACGACCTGTTGACGTCGCTCTGGGCGGCCGTACCCCGCTAGATGCCGTGCCCGTAGCCGGAATCCTGGCTGAAGCCCGAGTCGAACACGTCC
>CAYHCW010000520.1:0-1132 GCA_964355025.1 uncultured Gemmatimonas sp.
GGCACCCCCGGCCGCGCGTCCGGGAGAAAGACGAGGCTGTGCGAGCGGCGGCGAGTCAGCCCGTGGCCGAGCCGCCGCAGCCGCGCCTCCACGTAGTCGCACACGTCCGACTCGTGGCCCGTGACGCTCGAGATCGCGCAGAGCTCCAGCGTGGACCGCGCGAGCTCAAACCGGGACACTGAAGGCTCGGAGCGCGTCGTTCAGGCTCGTCTTGCGGTCGGGCGACTCGGTGCGCCGGCCGATGATGAGCGCGCACGCGGTGCCGTACTCGCCGGCGGGGAAGCGCTTCGGGCGCGTGCCGGGCACGACGACGCTGCGCGTGGGGATGCGGCCCTTGAGGGTCACCGGCTCGTCGCCCGTCACGTCGATGATCGGCGTGCTGGACGTCAGGATCGTGCCCGCGCCGAGCACCGCCTCGCGCTCGACGATGACGCCCTCGACGACGATGCAGCGGCTGCCGATGAAGCAGCCATCCTCGATGACGACGGGGGTGGCCGACGGCGGCTCCAGCACGCCCCCGAGGCCGACGCCGCCCGAGAGGTGGACGCCCTCGCCCACCTGCGCGCAGCTGCCGACGGTGGCCCACGTGTCGACCATCGTGCCCGAGCCCACCCACGCGCCGATGTTCACGAAGCTGGGCATCAAGATGGCGCCCGGCGCGACGAAGCTTCCGTAGCGCGCAACGCCCGGCGGCACGACGCGGACGCCGGAGTCCTCGAGCCGTGTCTTCGGCGGCATGAGGTCACGGAAGCGCAGATCGCCCGCCTCGAAGATCTCCACGCTGCGAATGCGGAAGTAGAGGAGGATCGCCTGCTTCACCCACGCGTTGACACGCCACTCACCGGGCGGCCCGACCGGCTCGGCGACGCGCAGCCGCCCTTGATCGAGGTGTTCAACGGTGGCGTTGATCGCCTCGCGATGCGCCGCGTCGGCGAGCAGCGCGCGGTCGGACCAGGCGGATTCGATGAGGGATTGGAGCTCTTCCATGGCGCAGCACGCTATCGCCAGGCCGAGGGCTTGTCCAGGGGGACGCTCCCGGACCCCAGGGCAATCGCATCTTCCTGCGCGGGCCCGAGCCGTCCACGTCCTCGGCTGCGTCCACGTCCTCGGCTGCGTCCACGTCCTCGGCTGC
>CAYHCW010000520.1:1232-2431 GCA_964355025.1 uncultured Gemmatimonas sp.
CGTCCTCGGCTGCGTCCACGTCCGGGGCTGCGCTGGGGGCTGCGTTCTCGGCTGCGTCCTCGTTGCGCTCGTCTACGCTCGCGTCGGGGAGTTCGTTCTCGTTCGGCGTACAGTGAGCGCTGCTGTTGCCCTTCAGGCTCGCCTGGCGAGCCGCGTGAGCATCGACATCGCGCGGGCCAGCAGTGCGCGCACGTCCTCTGCCTGCCGGTGCTGGACTCGTCCCTCGATGGTGAGGGTGAGGACGGCTGCGGCGGCTTCTCCGCACGAGGCTCGCGATCCCGCCCACAGCGCGCCCTGGTTGCCTCCCTGGGCGTAGAAGCCCTCGGTGTAGCGCAGGAGCGCGCTGGAGAGCGCACGGCGAAGCTGCTCGCCGGTGGTTCCGCGGCTGACGGGCACGCCCGACCACTGCGCGACCAGGGTCGAGGCGTCTACGAGCACCTGATGGACGTCGAGTCGCTCGTGGGGAAAGGGCGATGGGGGTGGGCTGGACCGAGGCATGCCCGCACCCGAGGCAAGCCGCGTGCCGCGGGCGCGGCCGGTCGACGTCGCTCGGTTCGGTCGTCCCGTCTCCAGGTGGAGGGTGCCACCATGGCACCCTAGGAGTGCCATTATGGGACCGATCATGCTGCTGCGAGCACGCGGAGGAGGTAGCCCTCGTCCCAGCCGGCCTTGAGCCGCCGTGTGGCAATGCCCACCTTGGGTGGATGGCCGCCTTGGACGCGGCCTTGTCAAAGGACCGTCGGAGCGTCTTGCCGTCGATGGCCACGACCTTGCCGAGCAGACCACCCAACGACTGCGCCAGTGCAGACACCCAGCTCACCAAGCACTGCGACAAGGCCTGAGGATCCAGTCGTGAGAACACCCGCCCGAACGTGTCGTGAGACGGGATGCCGTGCTCGAGCCGAAGGAACCTCTCGAACAGATCGCGCTTCGCTCGACCGAACTCCGCAACCGCTACCCAGCTGTCGGCACCCGCAATGATCGCGCAAAGAGCGATGACGAGAACGTCGTGCAGCGAGTGAAGCCGCGTTCGCTCGACCCTCGGGTCCTCCAGCTCCGCAAAGTGACGACAAATCGACGACGACGGCTCCACAGCATCCTCCAGGCGACCCCAGCGCCACGCCCGACGACACGACGGCATCAATCGTCTGTCCAACTTCTCGATCCTCAACAGACCGCAGCCGTGGACGCAGCCGCAG
>CAYHCW010000521.1:0-2428 GCA_964355025.1 uncultured Gemmatimonas sp.
ACGCCTCCACTCCGCGGAGTTCCCACTGGGATCGTGCGGCGACCACCAGGCCGACGGCCGCCGCCGCCGCCAACAAAATTAACAGCGGCTCAATCGGCACGCGATGTCGATAGTGCGATTCGAGCACCAGGTGAGGCAGGGTGCGGGAAACGATGATCCCCAGGACCAGCGCCGTGCCCACGGCGGCGGCGCCCCCGGCGATCACCCGCCTGGCCGCGATGATCGTCCCCGCGCACGCCAGGGCGTAGGCGTAGAACCACAGGCCGTAGTAGTAGGCCGAGCCCTTTGCCAGGAACACGAGGTCGAATCCGCCAAACGGCTGCGTAAAGAACTGGACGGCAAAGTTATGCACGACGGCGCGGCCGAGCGTCACGGCGACCAACGCCGGTTGCTGGCGGAACTGGGCGAGTGCCGCACCGGGATCCTCGAGCGGCCCGACCAGTTCCTTGCGAGTCCGAACCACATCGCCTTGCCCGGTGTACAGGCGGTCGAAGTGTTGACGCAGACGGAGGCGGCCCGCCGGAGTGGACACCGACGGCACCATCAGCGGTGTCACCACGAGGATCACGCCTGCCACCACCTACGCCGCGGCCCGCCAGGAACCGCTGAGTGCGCGGCGCCTGAAGGCGAATGGCATCCAGGCGAGGACCAACGCCAGGAGGAACGCGCTGGTCTCCCTGACGGCGATAGCGCATCCGAGCAGCACACCGATCGTCGCCCACGCCAGACCGTCAGCCCTGCGGGCTTCGACAACCCGAACCAGCATCCAGGTAATCAGCAGCGTGAGGAAGACGTCGACCGCCTGGTGGCCGATGGCCGCGGCCGCAAACAACAGCGAAAAGCTGAGGGCCGCGAAGAGCGCCGCCACCCGCGCGGTTGCCAGGCCAAAGAGCTGCCGCGCCACCAGGAAGAGCAGCACACACGCCAGGGCTCCCAGCACTGACTGGACCGCGCACAGGACGAAATAGCTATGCCCCGCAATGGCGTAGACCGCTCCGGCGAACCAGACATAGCCGAGCAGCAGCAGCGGATAGCCCTCACGAAATGACGCCGGTACACCGTCGCCGCTCGCAATCGACCAGGCCAGGGCGTCGTAAACCGGGCCGTCCCCGCCGGTCGCCAGATAGCCAGGGTCGGTCATGACCCGGCGGAGATACAGGAGTCGCAACACCAGAGCCACGAGGAACACGGCGATCGTGAAGACACGATCGTCGGCCATCGCCTGGCGCGCCAGGCGGGAGGCTGTCTGCCACCGCGAAGGAGTGGATGCGGATCGTGAGGCCCAGCCGATCAGGGCGACGCCGGCCACGAGGGCCCCAAGACCCACCCAGGTGTCATATCGAACGAGGGCGGTGGCCAGCACACACGCGCCGGCCAGCACGGGCACCACGAACAGCGCGGACTTGCCGGGCGCGCGCCAGGAGTTGCGCAGCGCTCCAGCGGACCATCCGAGTGCGCCCGCGAGCGCCAGACCGCAAAAGCCGCGCGCGTAGAGCCGGTAGAACGCCGTGCTGAAGCGCGAAGGATCGGCGAGTTGCGGGGTGAACATCGCGAGCAGCAACAACAGATGCAACGCCATCCCCACGGCGATCGCCGGTGGCAGCACTTGTGTAAGGGGCGTGTGAGTGATTCGTGAGGCGAGCCAGGCCCAGAGAGCGACGGCGGCCCAGTAGGCGACTGGGATGACCACCTCGTTGGCGCCGCTCGACGCGATGTAGAGGACCAGTTGAGACCGGTCGGGCACCACCATCACGACGACGACGGCCGCGATCACGAACAGGACGCTGGCGGCCAGACCCGCAACCTTCACCGGCAAGGGTCCGCCCCGCGGCTCAATCGAATGGTAGAGTGATCGCACTCGAGTAGATGCCGAGCGACCCCAACCGCCAGCCGCCAGTGCGTGTCGCGCGCGTGATTACGCGCCTCAATATCGGTGGCCCGTCCATTCAAGCGACGCATCTCACCAGCGCTCTCGAGCGCCACGGCTATCACACGCGCCTGTTCCACGGACGCCTCGGCGACGGTGAAGGCGACATGTCGTACTTGATTCCGGCGGGCGCCGACACCGTGTACTTGCCGCGACTCCAGCGTCGGCTGTCGCCGATCGACGACATCCGGACGGTGTTCGCGTTGTATGCGCAGTTCAGGCGCTTGCGGCCGGCGATCGTTCACACGCACATGGCGAAGGCCGGGATGCTGGGCCGCCTGGCGGCCGCCGCCTACAACCTGACGCGCGGCGCCGCGCCCCGCGCGCGCGTCGTGCACACCTATCACGGCCACGTGCTCGACGGGTATTTCAGTCCGGTGATGACCAAGGTCTTCATCACGATCGAGCGCGCGCTGGCCACCGTGAGCGACGCCATCATCGCGATTTCGCCGGCGATTCGGGATGAGTTGCTGAACACGTATCGTATCGGGCGCGACCGCC
>CAYHCW010000522.1:0-2393 GCA_964355025.1 uncultured Gemmatimonas sp.
GGCGACTGGCGCGCGCTGCAGAACATCGGGGGCATCGGCAATGTCACGGTGGTGCCGCCGGGGGGCGGGGTGCCGGGCACGCGCGCGTTCGACACGGGACCCGGCGTGGGCGTCGTTGACAGCGTCACGCGCGCGGTGCGTCCCGACCTGCCGTACGACGTCGATGGCGCGCTCGCGTTGCAGGGCTCGGCCATCACGTCGGTCGTCGATGCCTCGCTGGCGCACCCGTACTTCAGCGCGCCGCCGCCCAAGAGCACGGGGCGCGAGCTGTTCACGCCTGCGTTCGTCGCCGACCTCATCGCGCGGTGCCGCGCGGCGCGGCCGTCGTGCAGCGACGCCGACCTCGTGGCCACCGCGGTGGAACTCACAGCGCGCAGCATCGTGCTGGCGTACGACCGTTTTGTCCCCGAGCCGATTGCCGACGTGGTGATCTCGGGCGGTGGTGCGCGAAACCCGGCGCTGGTGCTGCGACTCATCGCGCTGCTCGCCCCGCGCGCGGTGAAGCAGTTCGACGAGCTCTTCTTCGACGGCGACGCCAAGGAGGCCGTGGCCTTCGCCTTCCTCGGGTGGCTGCACCTGCGCGGTCTCCCCGGCAACGTCCCCGCGGCCACCGGCGCCCCCGGGGCCCGCGTGCTCGGCGTGTACACGCCGGCCTGACCGCGCGCGATGAAGGAGCTGGGACAGCACGTCATCGCCGCCCTCGGGTGGGATCGCGCCCTCGGGTGGGGCGGCACCCGTGAGGCCATCGACCGCGCGCTCGCGCTCGGCGTCGGCGGGTTCATCTTGCGCGGCGGCCCGCGCGACGAGGTGGCCCAGCTCGCGCGCGCGCTGCACGCGCACTCGCCGCACGCGATGCTCATCGCCGCGGACGTCGAGCGCGGGGTGGGTGAACATTTTGACGGTGCCGTCACGCTGCCACCGGCGGCGGCGCTCGCATCGCTCGCCGCACTCGGCGACGCCGACGTGGTGCGACGCGCGGCGCGGCTTACCGCGCGCGATGCGCGGTCCCTGGGCGTCAACTGGGCACTCGGCCCGGTGCTCGACCTCGACCTCGACGGCACCAATCCCATCGTCGGCACGCGCGGCCTCGGCGCGGACCCCGCGCGCGTGAGCACGCTCGGCGCCGACTGGATTGACGCCTGCCAAGCGGAAAACGTGCTGGCATGCGCCAAGCATTTTCCGGGGCACGGGCGCGCCACCATCGACTCGCACCTCGAGTTGCCCGTCATCGAGTCGGACGCCGGCCAGCTGCGCGCCTCCGACCTCTCGCCGTTTCACGCGGCCATCGATGCCGGCGTGGCAAGCATCATGACGGCGCACGCGGCGTATCCCGCGCTCGACGCCTCGGGCCGCGCGGCCACGCTCTCGGCGCCGATCATTGCGATGTTGCGCGCTGAACTTGGCTTCACCGGGTTGATCGTCACCGACGCGCTCGACATGCACGGCGTACTGGCTCGGCAGAACGAAGCGGAGGCCGCGGTGCGCGCGCTCGAAGCCGGCGCCGACCTGCTGCTCGCGCCGGGCGATCCGGTGCGCGTGGTGCGCGCGCTCGAGGTAGCCGTCGTCGCGGGACGACTCGACGCCGAGCGGCTCGCTGCGTCGCGCGCGCGTCGCGACTGGTGGGCCACGTGGGGGCGCTGGATGCCCGACGGGCGGGGGCTGACGCTGGACGAGCGCACGTGGGCCAAACAGGTGGCCGACAAGGTGCTGCGCATCGAGCGTGGACGCGTACCGTGGCTTCCGCCGCGCGCCGAGGTGGTGATTGTCGATGATGATCCGGCGGCGCGCTCGCCCTCGCGCGCGCCGTTCGTTCAGGCGCTCCGCTCACTCGGCCGCAGCGTGCAGGTGGTGGACGGCGCGACGCCCGGTGGTGAGGGCGTGCTGGTGATTGCCGTCTTCGCCGACGTGATGGCCGGCAAGGGGCACGTGAGCATCACCGCGCCGTCGCGACTGACGGTGAAGCTGGCGGTGCAGGGGGCCAAGACGCTGAAACGCGATGCGCTGGTGGTGCTCTTTGGCCACCCGCGGTTGGCGTTGGAGCTGCCCGACGCGCAGCACGTGCTGTGCGCGTGGTGCGGGGATCGCGGGATGCAGGAGGCGGCGGCGAGGGCGTTGGTGTCGTAGCGGGAGCGGCGTACAGCTTAAGAGAACCTGTAAGCTGTACGCTGTACGTTCTACGCCGTCCGCTTACTGCCAACTGCCAACTGCAACTGCAACTGCAACTGCAACTGCGGAACTCCCGATCATGCGGATTTCGCGGATGCACACGGATACTGCAACTACATCAAGGGGGCGTTGGGCTGAGATCTCAGCCCGACATCCCCCCTTGGTGTTCGCAGTTGTCGTATCCGCAGTTATCCGCGAAATCCGTGTGATCGGGAGTTCCGCAGTAA
>CAYHCW010000523.1:0-2391 GCA_964355025.1 uncultured Gemmatimonas sp.
CGCGCGCTATCGGGGCGCTCGGGCGGCGGCAGCGGCGCGTTTGTCACGCGCGCGGCGCGCTGCCCCTCCACCGGCTGGATGGGCTCCTGGATGGGCGAGTTGGCCGGAAAGAGCGCGTCGGCGGCCCGCTCGCCGACCAGCGCCACGGTGCTGGCGCGGCGCAGTTCGTCGTTGCTGAACGCCAGCGTCAGCGACATGCGCGCCAGCAGGTAGTACGTGTACTGCGGCTTCCACGGCTGCGGCCGCGCGTTGAGCAGGCGGAACTCGAAGGGCAGGTCCGCCGGCTCCATCTGCGCAATGTACGCGTTGATGCCGTCGGCATACGCCGAGACGAGCCGATGGTGCAGCGACGTGTCGGGAATGGCCGCCCACTTGCGCTCCGCGCCCCACGCCAGGCCCTGCGCACGCGCCTCGCGGTCGAGTTGGAGCGCGCTGGGGCCAACGAGTTCGCTGAGCGTGCCGGCCACGGCGCGCGTTTGCAGCTCCAGCTGGAACAGCCGGTCGCGGGCCACCACATATCCGAAGGCGCGCATCAGGTCGTCTTCATTCTGTGCGAAGATGTGCGGCACGCCGCGGTCGTCGTACGTCACTCCCACGCTGTCCCTGAGGCCGGACAGGCGCAGGTCGGCGCGGCGCGGCAGCTCGGCGCTGCGGACCACCGCCCAGATGCCGTGCGCCGGGTCGAGCAGCGCGCCAAGTGGCGGCACCGGCCCAATGGGCCGCGAGCCGATCCAGAGCGCACCGGAGAGTGCCACGGCCGCCAGCACCGTCACCGCGAGGTTGCTGGCGCGCGCGACGACGGTGGTTATGGGAAGGCGATCGGTCATCGGTGCACTGAAAGGAGTGGTCGCAAACGCAGCAAACTACCTGCTGCCGCCGATCAGCCCGCTCAACCCGCCGAGCGCACCCAGCCCCCCTTCCTCGCGGCGGCCACCCGCGCCCGCACGCGACGCCGCGATGATGCGGTCGGCCATGCGCGAGAACGGCAGCGTCTGCAGGACCACGCGCCCCGGGCCGGTGAGGTTCATGAAGAAAAGTCCCTCGCCGCCAAAGAGCGCGTTGGTGATGCCCGGCACCGTGCGGATGTCGTAGTCCACCGTGTTCTGCATGGCCACCAGGCAGCCGGTGTCCACCCGCAGCTGTTCGCCCGGCGCGAGCGTCTTCTCCACCAGCGCACCGCACGCGTGCAGAAACGCCAGGCCATCGCCCCGCAGCCGCTGCAGAATGAAGCCCTCGCCGCCAAAGAATCCGGCGCCAATGCGCTTGGTGAAGGCGATGTCGATGTTCGTGCCGCGCGCGGCGCACAGGAACGAGTCCTTCTGCGCGATCACCTCGCCCCCCCACTGCGTGAGGTCGAGGACCATGATCTTGCCGGGCACCGGCGCCGAGAACGCGACATCGCGACGCTGGCCGGCAGCGTTGGCGAACATCGTGATGAAGAACGACTCGCCGGCCAGCACGCGCTTGCCGGCGCCGAGCAGCTTGCCAAACAGCCCGCCCCCCTCGTTGTTGGGGTCGAGTGTGGTCGCCATCTCGATGCCCGATTCCATGAACATCATGGCACCCGCTTCGGCCATCACCCCTTCGCCGGGATCGAGCGTGATGACGACGCCCTGCAGGTCGTCGCCGATGAGCTTGTAGTCAATGACGTCGGTGGGCATCGCATCCCCTGGTGATGGTGTGTGCGCAGACGTTCCTGTAATGGGACACCACGACGTCCCACGGAGAGGACACTGCTGCTGACGGCGACAGCCTACTGCGTTGGCTGGCAATAGTTTACGGGCGGTCGTGGTGTGGCGCAACACCTGCTTCTGTGAGCAGGCACAAGCCCGCGTCAATGGGCGTGCCCGTCCACCCGATACCCCATCGTCCCATGCGAATCCTCCACGGCCTGCGATTTCTGACTCTCGGGGTCGCCGTCATCTCTGGTGCCGCCTGTTCGATCAAGCGGGTCAGTCGCATCGATCCCGCGACGGTCACCGATCTCTCCGGCAATTGGAACGACGTCGACTCCCGCCTCGTCGCGTCGGAGCTCATTAACCAGTCCCTCACGGCGCCGTGGGCGCGGCAGTATGCCGACGCGCACGGCGGCGCCGCACCTACGGTGATCATCGGCGACCTCCGCAATCGCACGTATGAGCACATTGCCGTCGGCACCTTCGTGAAGGACCTCGAGCGCGCCTACGTGAACTCCGGGGTGGTGCGCATCGTGGCGAGCAAGGAGGAGCGCGCCGGCGTGCGTGACGAACGCGCCGACCAGCAGCGCAACGCCGCTCCCGAGACGCGCGCGCGCAATGCCCGTGAGCAGGGCGCCCAGTTCATGCTGCAGGGCGACCTGGAAGAGATCATCGATGGCGCCGGCCGCGAGCAGGTGCGCTACTACCAGGTGGA
>CAYHCW010000524.1:0-2390 GCA_964355025.1 uncultured Gemmatimonas sp.
TACACGCAGGCGCACATGGACGTGGTGGCCGAGTCGGTGAAGGCCATCTACGAACAGCGTGAATCGGTGCGCGGGCTGGCACTCAAATACGAACCGAAGTATCTGCGGTTCTTTCAGGCGAGATTCGAGCCGCTGACTGGGTAGCTGCAACTGCTTTGCCACAGAAGAACACAGACAAACACAGAAACAACGGGGGCCGCACAAATCGTTCTGTGCGGCCCCTTTGTTATGTCATCTGTGTTCTTCTGTGTTCATCTGTGGCAAAAAATCAGTTGTCTCCGCCCATCAGGCGCTTCCCGAACCGCTCGCGCAGCACGGATTTCTGGAACTTCCCGGCGCCGCTCTTCGGAAGCGCCTCCACGAACTCCGTGGCGTCGGGCATCCACCACTTGGGGAACTGCGGCTCGAGGAACGCGACAAGCTCCTCGTGCGTCACGCTCTTCCCGGGCTTGCACACGACGATGGCGATGGGACGCTCCATCCACTTGGGCTCCGGCACGCCGATGACCGCCGCTTCCGCCACTGCGGGGTGCCCCATGATCGCGTTCTCCAGCGCCACCGAGCTCACCCACTCGCCGCCGCTCTTGATCACGTCCTTGGTGCGATCGCGAATCTGGATGCAGCCGTCGGCGTGGATGCTCACGAGGTCGCCCGTGCGAAACCATCCGTCCCCGGAAAAGCGCTCGGCGTTGTCGTCGGCGTTGTAGTACGAGCCCATCACCCACGGGCCGCGCACCTCCAGTTCGCCCATGGCCGTGCCGTCCCACGGCACCAGCGCGCCCTCGTCATTGCGCGCGCGGATCTCCACGAACGGCGCCGGCCGTCCCTGCAGCGCACGATACGCGTCTTCGTCCTCGGGCGTGGCCGGCGCAAATCCAGCCGGCGGGCGCGCCACGCTCGCCAGTGGTGATGTCTCGGTCATCCCCCACCCCTGCTGCACCGTCACGTGGTAGCGCTCGCGGAACGCCTTGATCATGAACTGCGGGACGGCGCTCCCGCCGATGAGCGCCATGCGCCATGCGCTGATGTCGAAGCGCCCGGGGTCCGCGTCGAGTCCGGCCAGCACGCCCATCATGATGGTTGGGACGCCGGCCACCAGCGTGACCTTCTCGCGCTCAATGAGTTCCAGCAGTGACACGGCATCGAGGTGCGGGCCGGGGAAGACCTGCTTCATGCCCTGCATCGCCCCCGCGTACGGAAAGCCCCACGCATTCGCGTGGAAGAGCGGTACGATGGCCATGCCACAGTCACTCTCGCTCATGCGCACCGTGTCCGTCAGGCACTCGGCAAAGCAGTGCAGCACCTGGCTGCGGTGCGAGTACACCACGCCCTTCGGCTTTCCGGTGGTGCCGGAGGTGTAGCACATCGCGGCCGCGGCAGCTTCGTCGAGCTGCGGAAAGTCATACGTCCGCGCTGCCCCGCGCGCAATCACATCCTCGAAGTCGATGGTGCCTGCGGGCAGCGCCCCGCCGCCGTGGTTGATGACGATCACGTGCTCGATGGGCGTGCGGTCGCGGAACTTGTCGAGCAACGGCAGCAGGTTGTCGTCCACGATGATCGCGCGGTCGCCGGCGTTGGTGGCGATCCACGCCAGTTCGTCCGGATGCAGGCGCAGATTCAACGTGTGGCAGACGTAGCCGCCGCAGGGGACGCCGAAGTACGTCTCGCAGTGCTGGATGTTGTTCCACGCCAGGGTGGCCACGCGATCGCCGTGGGCCAGCCCAAGGCTCTCGAGGCCGGCGGCGAGGTGCCGCGCGCGGCGGGCGATTTCGCCGTACGTGCTGCGGTGAATCGACCGGTCGGGGCGGCGCCCCACGAGCTCCACATTGGGAAAGAACTGTTCCGCGCGCCGCACGATCACATCGAGCGTCAGCGGAAAATCCATCATCAGGCCGCGCATGAAGCCTCACCGGGGGGTAGGAGGCGATGAAGGTATGGCCTGACGGCAGAAAACGACAGAGTACTACAGCATACGACAGAGTACGACAGCGACACTCGAGAATGGTCTTCCTGTCGTACTCTGTATCACTCTGTCGTACGCTGTCGTTCTCTGCCGTCCTCACATCGACATCGACCCTTTCCGGAACTCCGACACCCCGATCTGCGCGTTGATGAGCACGCTCTGGCCACCCCGCGCCATCTCCCGTGCTTCCAGCATCGTCGCCGCGACCCGCGACGGATCATCCAGCAGCAGCCCCCGTGCCCCCAGCGACTCAGCCACCTCGTGAAAGGCCGTGCGTCCCAGCTGCGTAGCCACGTCGTCGCCGAGCATCGGCACCTGATCGCGCGCGATCTGCGTCCACGCACCATCGTTGCCCACCACGCAGATGATCGGCAGCTTGTGACGCACGAAGGTGTCTAGCTCCACGACGCCGTAACCCGCTGCGCCG
>CAYHCW010000525.1:0-2368 GCA_964355025.1 uncultured Gemmatimonas sp.
TCGCGCAGGATGCGCGCCCCCTTGTCGGCGGGATACTCGGCGCGGAAGTAGCTGAGGAGGCGTGTGCGCAGCTTCTTGGACTTGCCGACGTAGATAATTTCGCCGCTGGCCGAACGCATTTCGTAGACGCCGGGCAGGTCGCGCGCCTCGGCCTTCACGCGCGCGAGCATCTCGGCGCCGTGCGTCTCCGCCTCGGCGGCGGTCGGCGAAAACGACGGGCGCTGCTTGCGCCGGCTCACCGCTGGCAGCTCCGGCACCAGACGGTGGCGCGTCCGTCGATGGCGTGCGACGACTGCAGCAGCGCGCCGCAGCGCGCACAGGGCGCTCCGCCGCGCCCGTACGCCTTGAGTTGCGACGCAAAGCCGCCGCGCGCGCCAAAGGCGTCGCGATAGTCGCGAATCGACGTGCCTCGTGCCTCCACCGCCGCGCGCAGCACACTCGTAAGCTCGCGATGCAGCGCGGCGCACTGCGCGCGCGTCACCAACGAAGCGCGGCGCGCCGGACGAATGCCCGCGAGCCACAGCGCTTCGTTTGCGTAGATGTTGCCCACGCCCGCCAGTCGTTTCTGGTCCATCAGCACTGCTTTCACCGCCCGTGTGGAGCCCCGAAGACACTCCGAAAGTCGCTCGGCGGTGAACCCCGGGTCAAGCGGCTCGGGTCCGACGGCGTCGCTCCAGGCCGCGAGGGCGGCGGAGGAAAGCACGGCAAACGTGCCGAGCCGGCGCACGTCGGTGTAGCGCAGTTCGCGGCCGTCGGCGAGTTGCAGGCGCACGCAGGCGTAGTCGTCGTCGGCGTTCGGAACCCCGAGGATCAGTGCGCCGGTGAAGCGCGGAGTGACGACGATGTGTGTCTCCTGATCCAGCGAGAGCACAATGCTCTTGGCGCGTCGCCACGAGCGAAGCACCGTGCGGTCCGAGAGGAGTCGGGCGAGCTTCAGCGAGGGAGTGCCCCGCAGCACGTCGCGGCGCAGCACCTCGACCTGTGTGATTTGCGCGCCACTGATCGCCCCGTGCAGGTCGCGGGCGATCGTCTCGGTCTCAGGAAGTTCCGGCACTGCGGGCGAGTTCTCGCCATCCGATGTCGCGCCGGTACTGCCGTCCGTCGAACTGCACCTGCGCGGCGTAGCGTGCGCTGGCCTGCTGCGCCGCGGCGAGCGTCGGGCCAAGTGCGGTGATGGCGAGCACACGACCGCCGGCCGTGCGCAGCATGCCGTCGGCGCCCCGTGTCGTGCCGGAGTGGAACACCGTCACATCAGAGGGGGCCGCGGGCAGCGTGATTGCGTCGCCGCTGCGGGCGCTCGCCGGATAGCCCGCCGAGGCCACGACGGTCGTGACACTCGAGCGCGCCTTCCAGCGCAGCGGTGCGGCGCCCGCAATGGACTCGCCGCGGGCAATCGCCAGCATCGGATCGAGCAGCGACGAGTCGAGCAGCGGCAGAATCGCCTCCGTCTCGGGATCGCCAAAGCGGCAGTTGAACTCCACCACCTTGGGACCGGCCGGCGTCAGCATCAACCCGGCGTACAGCAGTCCGGTGAATGGGCGGCCCGCGTCGCGCATGGCACGCAGCGTCGGCGCAAAGACGCGCTCCAGCGCCTCGGCCATCAGCGCGGGTGGCGCAATGGATACCGGAGCGTAGGCGCCCATGCCGCCCGTGTTGGGGCCGGTGTCGCCCTCGCCAATGCGCTTGTGGTCCTGGGCGGCGATCATCGGCAGCACGTGCGTGCCGTCGGTGAGCGCAAACAACGAGAGCTCCTCGCCGGTCATGAACTCCTCGACGAGCACTTCCGCACCTGCGGCCCCGAAGACGTTGTCGACGAGCATGGCTTCGACGGCCGCCTCGGCTTCGCCAAGCGTCGCAGCCACCACCACGCCTTTGCCGGCGGCAATGCCCGAGGCTTTCACGACCACCGGCGCCCCAAGCCGGCGCACTTCGGCCTTCGCGGCATCGGCGCCGGTGAACGTGCGCGCCATCGAGGTCGGCACGCCGGCGGCGAGCATCAGCTCCTTGGCAAATCGCTTGGACGTCTCGATTTCCGCGGCGGCCGCACTGGGCCCGAACGCGGGAATGCCGAGTGCGCGCAGCCGATCGACGAGCCCGAGCTCCAGTGGCGCCTCGGGGCCAACGACGACGAGGTCAAATCGTTCGCGGGTAGCCAGCGCACACAGTGCCTCGACGTCGGTGGCGGCCACCGGTTCGCACCGGCCGAGCACAGCAATCCCGGGGTTGCCGGGCGCGGCGACGAGCTCGAGGCGTGGGTCATCCTGCAACAACTTCCACGCCAGCGCGTGCTCGCGGCCGCCGCCGCCGACAACCAGCACCTTCATCGCGATCCGGTCTTGAACGCGTCGGTGAACGCGTCCTTGGCCCG
>CAYHCW010000526.1:0-2348 GCA_964355025.1 uncultured Gemmatimonas sp.
GCGTCCGTGGAACAGGCGCGTGTGATAGCCGTGGCGCTCGAGAGCGCTGGTGAGACGCGTCGCTTGAATGGCCGGGCCGCCGATGTTCAGGCGCGTGATGATACGCGCGATCGTCGGTGGCGAGAGAGGTGGCATCGATTCGGGCATTGCGGATCAGGTCGCCCGCTATCGTTCCTTATTCGTGTGCTCCACGGCAAATCGCCCCGGTGAAGCCAGCTCTGACGCGCGCGTTGTGGACCGTGCTCGGTGCGACCGCCCTGCTGTGGCCGGCCCGCCTGATTGGACCGCTCGACGGCGCGCCGCTCGATGGCCGCCTCGAGGCCGTGGTCATCGGGCTGGTCCTGCCGTCGCTGTGGTGGCTCGATCGGCGCGCGGTGACGGCTACCTGGGTGCGCGCCGTCATCCTTTCGTTGCTGGTGTGGAAGGCCATCGGTCCGGCCGTGTTGGTCCAGCAGGGACTGTGCGCGACGACGACCGCTGGGGCTCCCCTGCGTGGGACGAACCAGGGCATCCCGATCGAGGAGCCCTACGGCGCGCTGCGCAGTTGGGATCTCCGTGCCGACCTGACCGCGCCACAGCCGGCGTGCACCGCAATCCTCACGCGGCCGCTGGCGACGCAGGACGCGTTTCCAGCCTGGTTCCTCAACGTCACCGACCAGATGCTGGGCGCCCGTGATTTCACCATGCGGATTCGCGGCGCGGTGATCACTGATGCGGCCCACACGCTGAATGTCGCGGTCGATCGCGATGTCACGCTGTCGGGCCAGATCGATGGGCTGCCACTGAATGGCACCGCGATGCCCCTGGCCGCCGGTATCCACGAGATCGACTTGTCACTGGCACTGACGGGCAACAACTGGCGATTTGAACCGACGCTTGACGGCCGCCCGCTGTGGGATGCCGCGCTGGTGACGACGACGCCGGCTGGTGCGGTCGATCGCACCGCGGCCGCCTGGGGCTGGCTGGTCCCCGTGATCCTGATCGGCGTGCTGGTTGCCGGCCTGGCGGCAAGGCTGATGTTGACGTTGCGCCCGAATCCGCTCGCCCTGGCGTGGATCGCCGCTGCCATCGCGGCCGCCGTCGTGCTGGGGCTGATGCCTAATGAAGGCCTGCACCGGCTGGCTGGCGCGATCGGGCTTGGCGCCGTCGCGGTCCCGGTTCCGGCGCGATTGCGCAACCTGCGGGGTGCGTTCCTGCTGGTTGGGCTGCCGTGGCTGGCGTTCTTCGCCGCGCACTCGCTGCGCCAGGTCGGTCACTTCTCGGTCTACTCCTACGACGACTGGTTGACCTACCAGGTGGCGGGCCATCGCATCTACATGCAGGGCTACTGGCTGGAAGGCGGCAATGCCGTGTTCGACTTCCAGCCGTTCTATCGCTGGATGACCGGCGCGATCCACCTGGTATTCGGCGATTCGAGCGTGGGCGAAGTGTATTGGGATGCGGCCTGCCTGCTGATGGGCGCGCTGCTCGCGTTTCATTTTGCGCGCGTGGCGGCCGGCTACCGCTGGGGCATCGCGGCGGCTGCGGCGACCCTCGGGACCTTCACGCTCGGCACGCCGTGGTACTTCCTGGGTCGCGGCCTCTCCGAGATTGCGGCCGCCGGCTGGGCGTTTCTCGCCATCTTCTTCCTGTTGCGTGGGCGGCGCGGTCACCTGGCGTGGGTAGTGTCGGCCGCGCTGGCGGCGGTGTTGATGTTCTACACGCGGCTCAACCACCTGCTCTTCGCCGCCTTCCTGTTGATGGCGTGCTTCTCACTGCGCACGCCCGCCACCGTTGCCGCGGTACGACAGGGCGTGTCGCGACTGCGCCGCTTGCCGTCGTTCGTGTTCACCGGCGGCTTCGTGGCGGGCGTCATCTTCTTCATGTGGCGGACGTGGCACTACACCGGTGTGTTCAGCCTGTTCCACGGCACCAGCCTCAAGGTGAACGACACGGGACTGCGCCCATGGACGCTGCTCGATGGTGAGGCCTGGAGCAAGGTTGGGCACAGCCTGGCGACGTTGGTCTTGATGAACGAGCCGCCGCACGCCGACCCGCGCGCACTCATCATGGTCGCCGGCGCCGTGATCACGATCGCGGCCTTGCTGCAGACTCCGGTGGCCCGGCGGGTTCCCGCGACCGTGGTCGTTCTCGCAGCCGGCGCCAGTGTCTCTGCCTTCTTCGCGCATGCGCACGGCTACCCCGGACGGTTTTCGATTCATCTCGTCCCGTTCGCCAGCGCGCTGGTGATGATCGTGGCCGCCCACGCCCTTCGCCTGAAGGCGGCTCCCAGGTGACGGCCGCGGCGCAGTTGGTCGGCCTGGTGGTCGCCGCACGATCCCAGTGGGAACTCCGCGGAGTGGAGGCGT
>CAYHCW010000527.1:0-2330 GCA_964355025.1 uncultured Gemmatimonas sp.
CGCGCAGCGCCGACCCGAAGTCGTAGCGCCGCGCGTCGACCGGCGTGAGATGAAAGACGTCATCGCTCATCAGTGCCTCTCTCCGAACAGGACCGTCCCAAGCCGCACCATGGTCGCCCCCTCTTGGACAGCGACCTCGAAATCACCCGACATGCCCATCGACAGCTCCACCGCCGGATGCCCTGCCGCACGCAGGACGTCTCGCGCGGCACGCGCACCGGCAAACACCCGCCGCAGCGTCGTCTCGTCCGCATCCAGCGGCGCCATCGTCATCACCCCCACCACCCGGACTCCCGCGCAACCGGACAAACGCTCCGCCTCGCGCGCGAGGTCCGACAACTCCAAACCGCCCTTCGATGCCTCGCCGGCCACGTTCACCTGCACCAGGGCATCCACCGGCTGCCCACGCCGTCTACCCACCGCATCCACGGCATCGGCCAGCCGCGCACTGTCCAGCGAATGCATCAGCCAGAAGTGCTCGAGCGCCCTGGCCTTGTTGCGCTGCAGGTGCCCGATCAGGTGCCAGCGCACCGCCGCCGTCACCAGCGCCTGCTTGTCCAATGCTTCCTGCACCCGGTTTTCGCCGACATCCTGCACGCCACACGCGTACGCAGCCTCGACGGCCTCGGGCCCGTATGTCTTGGTCACGGCAATCAGCCGCACCTCCTGGCCGTGCCCCCCGCGGCGCACGGCGTCGGCAATGCGTGCCCTCACCTCCGCCACACGAGCTGCCAGGTTCTGCATAACCTTGAAAAATAGCGAGTTGCGCTATCGTAGCGATAGTCTAGCTGCTAGCTGCTAGGGGCTAGGGGCTAGCGGCTGCACCACCCGCTCCTCCCGCATCAGCGCCGCCACCACCCGGCTGAACGGCTCCGCGTGGCCGCTCACGAGCGCGCCGCCGCGAAGCCAGAGTGCCTCGAGCAGCTGCGGGTCGGCGTAGGCCGCCTCGAACACCGGACGCCCCTGCGTCGCCGCCTCCGCCAGCAACCTTACCCGCATCGCCGGCACGCCCGGCCACGCGCCGCCGACCGCCAGATGGCCCCGACGCGCGAGCTCGGCGCGATACCACTCGGTAGGCAGCAACGGCTCGGCCACCACCAGCACGTCGGGGCGCAGCCCTTCGGCGCCCTGCAGATACCAGAGCGGGTACAGCTCGTTGTCGCCCGTGGCCACGAACACCGCGTTGGGAGGGAGCTCGCGCAGCACCCGCTGGGCGAACGCGCGCGGCAACGCCGCCTCCCGGGAGCGACGGGTGGTCGCCGGCCAATTCAGCAGCACCGGGGCCAGCAGGCCGGCCACCATCAGCGGCCGCGCGCGGCGCGCGGACGGCCCGCCGAATCGCACGGCCAGCGCGCGTACGCCAAGGCCATACCAAAGACCGCAGGCGGCGAAGCCGAACGAGAAGAAATAGTCGCGTTCACGCGCCTCGCGCACCGCGCCGTCGAGCAGGTGTCCAAGCGAGAACGACCACCCCGTCCTGAAGTTCAGCAGCAGCGCCGCCCCCAGCGTGCCAGCCGCGAGCAGCGCGCCCACCGCCGCCGCCGTTCGCCGATCACGCCGCCAGTGCCACCGCGCGCCATACGTGAGCACGCCGAGCGCGAGCGCCGACAGCACGGCGCGCGACCACGTCGGCACGGTGCTCGGCGACGCGCCCAGCGCAAACTGCCAATCGAGGTACTGCACCACCATGCCCAGTTGTGCCCACCACGCCGACTGCCGCGGCCAGACTCCCGCGGCGGCGTACTGCGTGCGCCCCAGTACGTCGCGCAGCGCGTCGAACGATGCCGGATTCCCCTGGTTCAGCCACGGATCGTGCGGCGCGCGCAGCCAGAGCATGCCCAGCGCCGACAACGCGAGCACGGTGAGCGCCAGCGCGGCGAGTGGTTCGCGCCACCAGGCGGCCCTCGCACGGACCTCGACCGTGGCCCGCAGCGACGGGCCGGCCACTGGCCACGCCAGCACGAGGGCGGCGGGTGCCACCACCAGCACGCCGGGATGCAACGCGTACCCGAGCGCGAGCCCATACAGCGACAGCAGTCGCCAACGCGCGTCACGCGTGCGGCCCGCCGCATCCGCCGCCGCGAGCACCAGCGCCACCAGCAGCAGCACCAGCGCGTAGACCTCGGTCTCGGTGGCGTTCCGCCAGATGCTCGTCATCGCGCCCGCCGCGACGCCGGCGGCGACGCCGGCGCTCGTGCTGGCGAGCGACCGCGCAAGCCATCCCGCGAGCATCGTGCAGCCGGCGGCCGTAGCGAGGGCGGAGAGGAGGTTGGTCGCCAGCACGGTCGGCAGACCGGGCAGCATCAGGTGCCAGCTGCTCGCCACCAGTA
>CAYHCW010000528.1:0-2328 GCA_964355025.1 uncultured Gemmatimonas sp.
CACCTAGCACCTAGCACCTAGCACCTAGCACCTAGCACCTAGCACCTAGCACCTGTCACCCATCACCTGGTTTCTCTGATGTTCGGCCGTCCCAAACCGTTTACCGTTGTCCCCGACGTCGATGCCGATGCTGGCGACCGGCTGCCGTCCGCCGTGAGCGGCAAGATCACGGCGTTGCGCGAAAATCCCCGCAAGCTGGGGCGCTACGCGGTGCACGTGGAGGGCAAGAGCGTCGCCGTGGTCGGCGCGGCCTACCTGCACGATGCCAGGCTGGCCGTGGGGGTCACCCTCGACGAAGCCGCCGGCGACCGCCTGCTGCTCGCTGCCCGCAAGATCGAGGCGTTCGACCGTGCCGCCGCCGCCCTGGGGCGCCGCGCACGCAGTGCACACGAGCTGGAGCGCTGGCTGCTGCAGCGCGGCTTCGAGCAGGCCGACGTCGCCGACGCGGTCGCTCGGCTCACCGAAATCGGCGCCATCGATGACAGTCAGTTTGCCCGTGCCTTTGCCCGTTCCCGTGCACTGGGAAAGGGCATGTCGCGCCGCCGACTCACCCAGGAGCTCGCGCGCCGCGGCGTGGCGCGGCCGATGGCCGATGCCGCCATCGCCGAGGTGATGGACGACGAGTCGGTGGACGAGCGGGCCCTGCTCGACGCGGCCGCCCGCAAGAAGCTGTCGGTGCTGCGCGGCCAGGATCCCGACACGGTCAAGCGCCGGCTCTACGGCTACCTGGCGCGCCGCGGCTACGCCAGCAACGACATTGCCACGGTCGTACGCACGCTGCTCGCCGAGTCCGACGCGAGCGCGTAGCAGAACCCGTCCCTAGTTGGTCCCCCGCCGCGCCGCATGCGCAGCCAGCACCACCGCTCCCAGCAGCACCACCGCGGCCAACTGGTGCAGCGTCGCGAGAAGCACCGGCACCGCCAGCAGCAGCGTGGCGATGCCGAGTCCCACCTGCACGCTTGCCACCAGCGCGACGGTGCGCTGGGCCTTCACCACCCTCGGTGGCGCGTGCCGCGTGACGGCCAGGCGCCACAGTCCGAGCGCCACGAGCACCGTCAGGATGGCGAGCACGCGGTGATGGAACTGCGCCGCGACGGGATTCTCGAAGGCGTTGGCGAAGAAGCTCGCGCCCGGCCAGTACCCCGGCGGTACAACCTGCCCGCCCATCAGCGGGAACGTGTTGTAAATGGTGCCGGCGCGCATTCCCGCCACGAAGCCGCCGGTCAGTATCACCCCGAACGTCCAGATGGCGAATGCATCGGCCGCGTGCCGCCACCAGGCAGCGACGCTGGTGCTTCGCGCGCCCGGCGCCTGCGCCGCGCGCATCGACGCCGTCGTCCAGAGCGCAATCACGAGGATCACGAGCGCCAGTCCGAGGTGGGCCACCAGGCGGTACTGGCTGACGCTCGACCGTACACTCAGCCCCGAGCTCACCATGTACCAGCCCAGCGCGCCCTGCGCAGCCACCAGCACCGGCAGCGCCGACAGCCGGAGGCGCAGCGTGCCGGGAAGCTGGCCGCGAGCGAGGAACCAGAAGTACGGTGCGGCGATCACCAGCCCCACCAGACGGGCAAGCAGGCGATGCAGCCACTCCCACCAGTAGATCGCCTTGAATCCGGCAAGCGAGATCCCCTGATGCACGGTCTGCGCCTGGGGAATCTGCAGGAAGAGCTGGAATGCGTCGTTCCACTCGGCGGCGTTCATCGGTGGCAACACGCCGGAGACCGGCTTCCACTCGGTGATCGACAGTCCGCTCTCGGTGAGGCGGGTGATGCCACCCACCACCACGGCGAGCGCCACGGCGACGACGGTTGCGTCTAGCCAGGTGATGAGGAGACGGAGACTCGGACGGGAGGTGGATTGGGGCATACGGCAAAGCTAGCGGGAATCGGGTAGAGTGCGGGGTGCGGGGGCTTGGTTCGGGGGTACGAGTGGAGGACGGGTGCGGGGTACGCGGGTTTGCCTTGAGGCTAACACGTCCCATTCCCCCTCCTCCACCTCCACTCGTCCCCCCTCCTAAACCCCCGCACCCCGCACCCCGCACCCGCTAGAGCCCTTCCCTCTCACAAGGTAGATTCCCCAGCACTATGCAAGCCGCCGAAATCCGTCAGGCCTTTCTCGATTATTTTGCGCGCAACGCGCATGTCATTCGCCCCAGTTCATCGCTCGTGCCCGGTGACGATCCCACCCTGCTGTTCACCAACGCAGGCATGGTGCAGTTCAAGGACGTCTTTCTCGGCATGGAAGAGCCGCCCGAGGGCAATCGCCGCGCCACCACGTCGCAGAAGTGCGTACGCGCCGGCGGCAAGCACAACGACCTCGAGCAGG
>CAYHCW010000529.1:0-2324 GCA_964355025.1 uncultured Gemmatimonas sp.
AGCAGCAGCGCGCCCTGCGCGCCGCCCACTGGCCGCTGGCCGGCGTCCGCCACCAGGGGCGTCATCCACAGCACGCCGCCGCGCAGCGAGGCCGCGTCGCCGATGCTCGAGACGCGCACTTCGAACCGGCCCCCCGGACGCAGGTACGGCGACACCTCCGCGGTGACGAGCACGGCCGCGACGTTCTTGGTGCGCAGCAGTTCGGCCGGCACTTCGACGTCGAAGCGGCGCAGCAGGTTCACGATGGAGCTGACGGTTTGCGCCGCGCCGGCCACGCCGCTGACGCGATCGCCGGTGCCGGCGAGGCCGGTCACCAGGCCGTAGCCCATGAGCCGCACCGGCGGCGCCGGGTCGGTGAGCACGAGGTCACGCACGCGCATCTCCTGCGCATTCAGTTCGGCGGCGGCAACGAGCAGCGCCGCGATGATGCAGATCCAGGCGAGCACGAGGCGCAGGCGGCGCGCCGGTGACGGCGTCGGATTCTTCATGGCCAGAGTGCTCCAACGATCTTCGAGAGAACGCCGCTCTTGGGCTTGCCGAGCTTGCCCTTCTGCGTGACCACGATGTCGGCGTCGGCCACGCGCGCCGACTCGACGACATTGGTGCCGACGTCGATGTCCTGCGGGCGCACCCAGCCGGTGAGGGTGACTTCCTGCTGGTTCTTGTCGACGTTCACCATCTTGCGGCCGCGAATCTGCAGCATGCCCGTGGGTGAGACGGCAACGACGCGCGCGCTGAGCGTCGACTGGAAAACGTTATTGCGTGTTGCCTCGCCGCTTTGCTTGGAGTCACCGTTGTTGTTGAACCCGGCTTTCGCGGCGATGGCCGGCGAGGCCTTGGTGGGCGCGTCGGGCGGCTTGATGGAGAAGTCGAGGTCCTTCTTGCGCGAGTCCCGCGCGGAGGTGTTGCTCGTGGCGCTGGCCAGCGTCTGGTCGTTCACCAGCACGGTGACGATGTCGCCGATGCCCATGCGGAAGCGGTCGGAGGTCCACGACTGGCGACCCGTGAACTGCGGGGCCACGGAATCGACGGCGGCCACGGGCTTGGCAGGCGCCTTCGTGGCTTGTGCGCTGACGGCAGGCGCAGCGAGGGCGACGAGCGTGGCGGTGAACAGCACACGGACCATGGAGGTGATCCTCACGGCAGGAGCACCACGCCGGGCGCGGTGGCGATGCCGGACAGGGAATGCTGGCCCAGGCGTACGCGCACGGGCTGGCCGAGCCGGGCGGTGCCAAGGGCGAGACCGCGGCGGCTGGCGGAGACGCCGGCGAGTTCGACGCGCACGCTCACCGAATCGCCCGACCGCACGATGGCGGCCGGCGCGATGGCTGGCGCGCGCAACAGCTCGCCCGCGGCAATCACGCGCTGCGTTTCGTAGCCGAGCACGCTCTCGAACGCTTCGCCGCCCACGTCGGCCACCTGCAGCACGGTGCCACGCGGCAGCGCGCGCAGCGCCACCGCGCCAGTGCGCGCCTGGGGGACCTGCGCCTGCACCGACGCGGCGAGCGCGGCGAGCAGGCCGGCGATGCCCACGAGCATGGCGAGGCGACGCATTGAGCGCGCGGGCATCACCGCACCAGCGAGTTGGCGATGTCGGACATCTGCTCGCTGTTCTTGACGGCCTTGGAGTTGATCTCATAGGCGCGCATCGCGGCGATCATGTCGACCATCTCCTGCACGATCTCGACGTTGCTGGCTTCGAGGTGGCCCTGGAGCAGGCGGCCAACGCCCTCATCGCCGGGAAATCCCGGAGCGGCTTCGCCGGAGGCCGGCGTGGCGGCGTAGAGGTTCTCGCCGAGCGCCTCGAGACCGCTGGGATTGGCGAACCGCGCGAGCTCGATGCGGCCAATCTCCACCGGAGCCGTCTGGTCGCCTTGCTTCACGCTCACCATGCCGTTCTGGGCGACGGTAATCTGCGATGCGCCGGTGGGCACCTTCACGCCGGGCAGCACCGTGAGGCCGCCAGAAGTGACGAGCGTGCCTGTATCGGACAGTTCAAAGGCGCCATCGCGCGTGTATGCGGTGCCACCGCCAGGAAGTTGCACCTGAAAGAAGCCCTCTCCTTCAATGGAAAGGTCGAGCGGCCGGTTGGTCTGGTCGTCGGCGCCCTGCGAATGCATGCGCTGGATGCCGGCGAGCCGTGTGCCGCGTCCCACCTGTATGGCGGGTGTCGTGGCAGCATCGGCGCCGCCCACGGCGGCGGCTCCCTGCACGGTCTGGTACAGGAGGTCGACGAAGTGCGCGCGGCTGCGCTTGAACGCCGTCGTATTGACGTTCGCCAGGTTGTTGGCGATGACCTCGGTGCGGGTCTGCTGCGCCATCAT
>CAYHCW010000530.1:0-2319 GCA_964355025.1 uncultured Gemmatimonas sp.
GCATGCGGGCCACCAGCGCGCGGGTCTCACCGCTCCGCATCTGCTCGGGCGTGAGCGCATCGGCCGCGTGACGAAGAACGGATGACCCGGCTTGAACGATCGCTGGCGCCACGGTGTGAGGGTCGACGCTACCACCGGGGAGGCTCGTCGTCCGCGCTCACCGCTTCACCCAGCGCAGCCCAGATGCTCGCGACCGCGGGACCGTCCGGACCGACGCCCGCGCGGGGTCGGGATCGCCACGACGGTCCGCGGACGTAGAGTGACGGTCATGGACGGAGAGTTCGACGAAGACGCCCTGCGCGCGAGGCTCTCGCGGGGATCGAACGCCTACGCGTGGCACGTGGGCACGCTGATCGCAGGCATCGCGAGCTTCGCGGCCGTGATCCTCACGGGCTACTCGCTGCTGCTCTTTCCGGTGGGCGACTGCTTCGTCGTCGCGGGGTACTGCGCCATCTCGGGAGGGCAGTCACTGCTCCAAGCTCGGGGCCATGGGCTGATCGAGCGCCTCACGCCGGAGGCCAGGCGGCCGGCGCTGGCTCGGGGCTCCGCCGTGCTCATGGGGGTGCTGCCCCCATAGGCGCCAGGATAAGAGGCGTAGGGCCTGTTTTCCCGCGTTTTTTCACGCGGGATCCGGCGCGAGCGTGATGAACGCGTCCAAGCAGGCGCGTCGACCCCGTCGTCGCGGACGTTCGCGCAGGATCGCGTCTTGGCTCGACGTCGGCACCCAACTCGCACCGATCGCTGCCAACATCGCCAGCGGTGCCATCCAGATGAGCCGCAAGCACTGCAGCCAGCGCCACAGCGCGGGCGGGCGTCCGATCGTCGCGCCGAGCGCCGCCAGTTCGTTGGCCTCCGCGGGTCGACGGGCTTCGTCGTGACAAAGACTCAGCAGTCGAGCCCAGATCTGCACCCGCACCAGCGCATCTCCGCCGCGAATCTTCCCGAGGTGACCGAGGCTCTTGCACCTCTTCAGAAAACACTCAACCGACCAGCGAATTCGGTAGAGCGAGCACGCTTGTTCCACGCTCAGATCAGCCGCGTCCAGGGTCGTGATCAGGCAGAGGTAGCCCGCCAGATGCAGGGTCAACTCATCCGGCCGGCGACCCCGCTTGGTCGCTTCCTTGCGGACCTTCTGGCGAGCGCGCCCGGCGGCCTCGGGGGGCAGCGGCACCACGATTACTCGCGCGGGCAACCAGGGGTCGCGCTGACGCGTCAACTGGACCGCGTGCTCGCATTCCCCGCGGTCCGCCGCGTCCGCGAAGGATCGTGGAGTCCGAGCGGCTCCCTGCGCATCCCGGATGGGCTGCGTGGGCAGGTGGACCCGCGCGAGCAGATCGACGTGCAGGCGGCGCGCGACCTCGACCTCCCGGTAGCGGCCGTAGTTGCGGTCGCCGAGGACCAGGCTGCGTGCGTCGAGCGTGCCCTGATCGAGCCCCTCGGCGCCCTTTGCGTCGGTGACCTCCACGCCCGTCGGAGCGCACGCGCCGGGATCGAAGATCACATGGACGCGGTACTCCGTGGTGGTGGCTCCGTCGCGACAGAGGACGGAGCCGTCGACAATGCGGAGGCGGGTGCGAGACGGGATCGACCGGCGCATGGTGGTCGCAAGTTGCGCCGCGAGCAGGGCCTGCACCCAGGAGCTGCACCGGGAGAATCGCTCGCTCAGGCTCTGGTCGGTGATGGTGACGTCGAAGGCGACGCGAGCGAACCACGCGGTCCAACGCAGCGACGCATTCGCGTGGACGTAGAACAGCAGGCACAGCAGGAGCGTGTCGGGTTCGCGCAGCACGCGCGCACGCTGAAACGCGTGGTGATGGCGCGCCAACCGCGCGCGTTCCTCGGCGCTCACGCACCCGCTCAGTTGTTCCAGGGATGCCTTCGCGGCTCCCACCGCCGCCGCAACCATCGTATCGTCGTAGGGCATCGTCTCGGGCTCCTGCAGGGTGGTGTCGTAACCAAATCCTGGAGGAGCTCCGAGGCGATGTCTTGCCTGCGGACGAACGAAAGATTGCCGCAGGAAACAAGGCCCTACGCCTCTTATCCTGGCGCCTATGGGGCCAACGCCCGAACCCCGGCGACGTATGGCGGACTGCGCGAGCTTCGACGCATGGCCGAACGCGGCGAACCGGTGGTTTTGGCTCGTAGCTAGCGCCCGTCATGGGTTTGAGTTCCAACGTCAGGAGCGCGGCCTCGAGTTCATTGGTGAACAGGTCGGGCGCGCCGGGACGGTTCTCGCGCCACCAGGTGTCGATGCGCTGGACCTGCGCCTCGGCTTCAGCCGAGAGCTCGACCCTCACCGTGCGGCCGCCCTCGCGCGGG
>CAYHCW010000531.1:0-2319 GCA_964355025.1 uncultured Gemmatimonas sp.
CGCTACTCGTGGGGCTACGGCGCCTGCCCCGACCTCGACGACCACGGGCAGGTGTTCAAGCTTCTCCCCGTGGAGCAGGCGCTGGGCATGACGCTCACGTCGGCGTTCCAGCTCGTCCCCGAGCAGAGTACCGCTGCGCTTGTGCTGCACCACGCGGAGTGCAAGTACTATGCCGTGCGCACCGCAGCGGAGGCCTTGTGAGCGCAACACGCGACGAACTGCTCAAGCGACTGCTCGATCCCGAGCAGGTGGTGATGGCCGACGGCGCGATGGGCACGATGCTCTACGCCAAGGGCATCTTCATCAATCACTGCTACGACGAGCTCAACGTTCGTCAGCCCGACCTCGTGCGCGGCATCCACGAGGAATACGTGCGGGCCGGCGCCGAGCTCATCGAGACCAACTCGTTTGGCGCCAGCCGCCCGAAGCTGCAGCACTACGGGCTCGAGACGCAGGTGCGCGAGTTCAACGTCGCCGCGGCCACGCTCGCCCGCGAGGCAGCGGGTGACCGCGCGCTCGTGGCGGGCGCTGTCGGGCCCCTCGGCGTGCGCATCGAGCCCTTTGGTCCGACGTCGCGCGATGAGGCCAAGGCGCTGTTCGAGGAGCAGATGACGGCGCTGCGCGACGGCGGCGTGGATTGCTTCATCCTCGAGACGTTCAGCGACCTTACCGAGATCGAGCAGGCGGTGCGCGCCGCGCGCGCGGTGGCGCCGTCGCTCCCCGTCATCGCGCAGATGACGGTCACGGAGGATCTCGTCACGTCATTCGGCGTGCCGCCCGAGGAAATCGCCGAGGCGCTCGAGGCCACCGGCGCCGACATCATCGGGCTCAACTGCTCGGTGGGGCCGCAGACTATTCTCGAGGCCATCGAGCGCATGTCTGCCGTCACCGGCAAGAAGCTCAGCGCGATGGCCAACGCCGGGATGCCGCGCGAAGTGAATGGGCGCTCGATGTACATGGCGAGCCCGGAGTACATGGCCAACTACGCGCGGCACCTCGTGCAGGCCGGTGTCCGCCTGGTCGGTGGCTGCTGCGGAACGACGCCCGAGCACATCCGCGCGATGATCGACGGTGTGCGCCCGCTCGTGCCGCGGCACGCGACCGTTGCGCAATCGGCGGGCGGCGGACGCCTCTCGCGCGTGTCGGGACGCCACGAGGCGGTGGGTGTGGATCCCAAGCCCCTGACCGAACGTTCGGCCTGGGGACGCAAGCTCGCCGCCGGGGAGTTCGTGACGAGCGTGGAGATTGTGCCGCCGCGCGGCGTCGATCCGTCGAGCATGCTCACCGAAGTGAAGAAGCTGAAGGCCGCCGGCGTGGACGCGGTGAACGTGCCAGACGGGCCGCGCGCGCAAAGCCGGATGAGCGCCATTGCCACCAGCGTGCTCATCGAGCGCGCGTGCGGCATCGAGACGGTGACCCACTACGCCTGCCGTGACCGCAACCTGCTGGGCATGCTCTCCGACCTGCTGGGCGCGTCGGCGCTGGGGCTGCACAACGTGCTGCTGGTGACCGGCGATCCGCCCAAGATGGGGCCGTATCCCGACGCAACGGCGGTCTTCGATATCGACGCCATTGGCCTCACGAACCTGGTGAGCAAGCTCAACCACGGCATGGATCCCGGTGGCAACGCCATCGGCGCGCCGACGCGCTACGTGATTGGCGTGGGTGTGAACCCGGCGGCCATCGACCTCGAGCACGAGCTGAAGCGCTTTGCGTGGAAGGTGGACGCCGGCGCCGAGTTCGCCGTGACTCAGCCCGTGTTCGACCCGGCACAGCTCGAGATCTTCCTGAAGAAAGTCGAGGGCACGCGCATCCCCGTGGTGGCGGGCATCTGGCCGCTGGTCTCGGCGCGCAACGCGGAGTTCCTGGCCAATGAGGTCCCGGGTGTCACGGTTCCCGTGGAGGTGATCGACCGCATGCGCCGCGCCAGCGACAAGTCCAAGGAGCACGCGGTGGCCGAGGGAATCGCGATTGCCCGGGAGATGCTTGCCCTGGTGCGCGGGGCCGTGCAGGGCGTTCAGGTGTCGGCGCCGTTCGGCAAGGTGGAGCTGGCGCTCGAGGTGTTTCGCGCGTGAGCGCATCAGCGCGGCGTTCGCCCCTGAGCCCATGACGCCGCTCAATCTCTACGACGTCTCCCGCGAACAGCTTCGGGAGCGTCTCGGGGAGTGGGACATCAATCCCATTCACGTGGGGAAGCTCTGGAACTATCTCTACGTCCGGCAGGTGGCGTCGGTCGACGAGATGTCCGAGCTGCCACCGCGGCTTCGGGCGCGCTTGCGGGATGAAACCACGCTGGGCGTGTTGCCGGCAGCGCTGACC
>CAYHCW010000532.1:0-2311 GCA_964355025.1 uncultured Gemmatimonas sp.
ATGGCCATTCGGTGTTGATCCTTGCCGAAGGGCGCCTGCTCAACCTCGGCTGCGCCACGGGGCACCCCAGCTTCGTGATGAGCTGCTCGTTCACCAACCAGGTGGTGGCACAGATCGACCTGCACCTCGCCGCACAGGGGAAGCCGACGGTGTCGGGCACCGTGTACGACGAGAAGAAGGTGTACACGCTGTCGAAGCTGCTCGACGAGAAGGTGGCGCGGCTGCACCTCGAGAAGCTCGGCGTGCGGCTGACGGAGCTCAGTGAGAAGCAGGCGGCGTACATTGGGGTGCCGGTGACGGGGCCGTACAAGCCGGAGAGGTATCGGTACTAGATCGCGCGAGGGGATCCGTCCAGAGCGGTGACGGCTCAAGGCAACAGCTCAGTCCTTTCGGTCGAGCTCCTTGAGCGTCGCCAGGACGGCGCGCCACGTGTCGTGGAGTGCCACGAACGCCAGGTCGTTTTCGCTGGGCAGTTCGCCCATCCACACGGGACGCGCGCGCGTGTCGCCGTAGAACTCTCTACGGAAGCGTGAGGAGTAGCGGGAGCGAGCGCGTTGGTCGCGCGATTGCTGCAGCACCTCTCCGAGATTCCACGAACCCATCTGCTCGCGCCACTGGGCGTCCACCTGCCGTGCCCGCTTGGGGTCCGCCTTGCGGACGTCGGGTGGGAGCAGCGTGTACCGGTCCGAGTTCTCATCCGGCCGGTAGTCGGTCCACGCCACGCGCACCCAGGCGCGGGCGGGCTGCTCAACATGGGCGAGCACGAGGCCGCTCGCGACCTCCAACACGTCGAACTCGTACTGCACGGAGACGTCACGTTCGCGCGTCACGATGGGCAGTGTCGACTCTTCCCAGCGCACCGTGGCCACGCCCTTGTCGTCCTTGCTGTCGATGCGGCGGAAGATGGGCAGCTTGAGGTCGCGCTGGCTGTTGTTGGAACGCAGGCCGGTGAAACGGCCCAGGACCACCCACTGGGCGCCCACCCGGCGGCCGAGGTCAAGCGCCTCGTCTCGCCGTGGATTGCGCAACTGGGCCACCGTCATGTTGCGTTCGATCTCGTCGGCGCCCACGATCTGCGTGAAGCGGAACTCTTCGGCAGCGCGCCGGGACAGCTCCGAGCGCACCGTGTCGCCGATGTCCTGCGACAGGCCCGGCACGCCGATGCCGTCCGCGAACGGCAGCAGCGCCACGCGAGTCGTCGCCAACCGGAGCGCCTCGTCGAGCCGAACGGCGACGTCGGCGAATCCCTCGTCGTAGCGACGGGTGCTGAGGAATTCATCGACCGCGACCTTGGGGCGACGGGCGGCCATGGCGTCGACGCCACGCTGATAACGCGCGCGCGCCGCGCCGCGGAGGACGGCGCGTTCCACGGCGTCGTACTCCGGCGCGACATCGAGCGGAAACTGGTGTCGCGCGACCTCGAGGCGGATCCGGCGCAGGTCGAGCGCGAGGTTTGCCGCCGCCGTCGTGTCGGCGACCGCGAGGGCAGCCACACGCTGCCTGAGGTCTGCGGCCACCAGCTGGCTGGCGGCCGCGTACGCACTGCGCGCGGCCTGGTTCTGCGGGTCCTTTTCGACGGCGCTCAGGGCACGGCCATATGCCTTGCGCAGGTCTCCCTGTGCGAGTGCCTCGTCGCTCTGCCTGGCGAGTGTCGCCGAGCTGGCGCACGCGACGACGAGCAGCGCCAGGGCAGGTGCAATGAGACGGTGTACGAATGTTCGCATGGGACTCCTCGGAAGTCGGCTCGATCGGCGCTCGAAGCGGCGCACGCTCCTGCGGAAGTATCGTGATGAGGTCCCGGCGTGTCGAGGGCGCGATGGGTGCACGGCGCGCTGGCAAGGCGTGCCGTGAGGAACTTTCGGTCTCGCGCATGCGTGCCCGCATGCGTGCCCGCCTGCGGGTCCTCTCTGCGGGTCCGCTCTTGACCAACGCCACCACTCCGGCGAGACTGGGGACGTGATTCCTGCACCCCCGTGTTCAAGGAGCGATCGATGAAGTATCTCAAGAGCCTTGCGTTGAACGGCGCCCTGGCGGCGTTGGTCACTGCGACTGCACTCGCCCAATCGCCCAAGGACAATCCGAAGTGCGAAGCCAATCCGGTGTTCAATCGCTTCGCCGGCGAGGTCCTGTCGAACTGCGACCGCGCCCGCTTCAAGGACCTGGCTCTGTGGCGATGGAACACGGCCAACGACCCGAAATCCGGCAGTTCTTCGATAAAGGTCGAAGGCGAGTACTGGTACTACTTCGATGACATCGCGAGGGATGCCAAGGGACTTCATCCCGGCAAGCTGGAAGTACAGCGCAACTTCGA
>CAYHCW010000533.1:0-2307 GCA_964355025.1 uncultured Gemmatimonas sp.
TGATCTTCGCCGATGCGCTCACGCGGTCGTGGAAGCAGGTGATCAACTTCCGTTCGCTGATGACCACGGGGGAGATGCGCGTGGTGCGGGCGGTGCAGCCCAGCGTGGAGCACGTCCCGGTGGCCGATGACCCGGCCTTCTCCGATCTCGAGGGCCTCGTGCGCGACGAACGCGGCGTGCGCCTGGCGCGCGAGCAGGACGACTGACCGACTCCATGCTGCCGTTCGACCTGTCGCGCCGGCTGCCGGGCCCCAGCCTGCTGCTCGCCGCGCCGGGCGTCGTGCTTGAGGTGCCGTCGGCGTTTGCCGATGCGGCCGCGGTCGCGCGATGGCGCGCGCGCGTGGCCGACATGCGGCAACTGCTCGGCTGGCCCGCCGGTGCGATCGTCGCGCGCCTGCACGCCACCGGTGCGACGCTCGGCTTCGAGGCGCCGGTGGAGTGCCTGCTCACCGCCACCGAGGTGAACGAGTGGGCGTGGCTCGGGGCCATTCAGGTGCCCGACGCGTGGCCCTCACCATACGGCCCTGCGCAGGCCGTGCACGATGCCGCCGCGGCGCTGCCGCTGATGCGCCATCTCGCGCGCACCGAGCCTCCACCGCACTTCGCGGAGCTTCTGGCGGCCGCAGTCGCGCACGACGTGCCCACGTATTGGGACGATACCGAGTTCACCATCGGCGCCGGGCGCTGGTCGCGCACGTGGCCGCTGGACGCGCTGCCGATCCCCGGCGACGTGGAGTGGGCCGTGCTGCGTGGCGTGCCGATGGCGCTGGTGAGCGGTTCCAACGGCAAGACGACGACGGTGCGGCTGCTTGCCGCCATGTGTGCCGCGCATGGCTGGCATGCCGGCTTCTCGAGCACGGACGGGGCGGGCGTGGACGGCGAGGCCCTGGAGGAGGGAGATTGGGCGGGGCCGGCGGGCGCGCGCGTGGCCCTGCGCGACGCGCGCGTGGAGGCGGCCGTCCTCGAGACCGCGCGCGGCGGCATCCTGCGCCGCGGCATTGCCGTCACTGGCGCGCGCGCGGCGGTCATCACCAACATCCAGCTCGACCACTTTGGCGAATATGGCATCGACGACCAGGCGGCCCTCGCCGCGGTGAAGATGGTCGTGGCCAAGGGGCTGGCGAGCGATGGCCTGCTTGTGCTGAACGCCGACGATCCGCACGTCGTTGCGGCCGTGCGGTGGAGCGGCGCCATCGGGTGGTTCTCGCTCGATGCGCAATCGTCGATCATCGCGGCGGCCCGCGCTGCCGGTACGCCCTGCGCCGCGCGCGAGGCCGACGGCACGCTCGTGCTGTCGGTCCGCGGTGACACCATCGTGCTGGGCCAGTCCGCGCAGCTGCCACTCACCGCGGGCGGACTCGCGGTCTACAACGTGGCCAATGCGCTGGCGGCGTCCCTGGCGGCGTGGGCGATGGGAATCGAGGCCTCAACAATCGCCGACGTGCTGGCCCGGTTCGGCGCCGAGCGCTCCGACAACCCCGGCCGGCTGACGCGGTGGGATGTGGGAGGCGCGATGGTCGTGCTCGACTACGCGCACAATCCGGACGGCATGGCCGGCCTGCTGGCCGTGGCCCGCGCGCTCTGCGGCCCCGAGGGCCGACTGCTCGTGCTGCTCGGGCAGGCGGGCAATCGCGAAGACATCGCCATACGCGAGTTGGCGCGGGTCGTGGCCGCCGCGCACCCGGCCGCCGTGGTGCTGAAGGAAATGGACGGCTACATGCGGGGGCGCGCACCGGGCGAGGTGCCGGCGATCCTTGCGGACGAACTCCGCTCCTGCGGTGTGCCGACCGAATCCGTCGAGACGCAACTCGACGAAGTCGCCGCTGCGCGGCTGCTGGTGTCGCGCGCGCGCGCGGGTGACGTGGTGGTGCTGCCCGTGCACGCCCGTGCGGCGCGCGGTCAGGTGTCGGCGTGGCTCGATGCGTTGGCCGCGAGCGAGGCCACCGCGCCCTAAGTGGCGCGCGCGCGGCGCGCGTTCCCGGCCTTCCCGGCGTCCCTGGCGCCTGCGGCGAGCAGTGCGGCGATCTTGCGCACCGTCGTGACGTTGCGGAAGGTCGCCGGGACGCCAAGCGCCTTTTCGAAGCGCGCCAGGGAGAACTTCGAATCACTGGAGCGCACGCGGCAGCGCCAGTGGAGTTCGCGGGCGTTGACGGCAAAATCGTCGGTGGCTCCGCTGAACCCCTGCACCGCGCGACACTCGGCGGCCGTCAGGACGCGGGGGAGGAAGCCCACGTAGAGCGAGTCGGTTGCCGTCACGTCCTCGAAGGGCGCGTGTCGGGCGGCCGCCGCCATCTCTGCGGGTGAGCG
>CAYHCW010000534.1:0-2305 GCA_964355025.1 uncultured Gemmatimonas sp.
AGTGCAGGGGAAGAGGCACAGTGAAGTGCAGGGGAAGAGGCACAGTGAAGTGCAGGGGAAGAGGTGGGAGAACGGCAGAACGGCGAGGCCACCTGGCCCCGCCGCTCTGTCGTACTCTGTCGTACTCTGTCGTACTCTGTCGTACTCTCCCCTGCTAGAACGCGTACTGCACCCGCGTCATCACCAGGCGGCCCAGCGCGGCGCCCCCAATGAACTCGGAGTGCTTGAGGTTGAGCAGGTTCTGCGCCATCACCGAGAACATCGCGCCGCCGAGCACCGTCGGCCGGAACGTGAAGGAGGCGTCGACCAGGTTGTACCCCTCGACCTGACCGATGTACACGCCCGAGTTGCCCGGAAACGCCGCCGTGCGGCGGAACCGCATTTCACTGCTGACGCCGGCCGCCTCGTCGCGATAGCGGAGCGTGGCCGTGCCCTTGTCGCGCGGTGCATTCAGCGCGATGTCCGACACGCCGCCCACCTGGGCGCGGCTGAAGAAGTCGCGATTCACATAGCTGTAGGTGCCCGACAGCGACCAGGCATCATCCAGCAGGTACGTGCCGCTGAAGTCGAGGCCGCTGAGGCGCACGCGGCCGAAGTTGCGGTAGGCGAGCACGACGTCGGTGCTGCCCGAGAGGGCGGTGTTCGGGTTGACCACGCCGAGCGGCACGCCCGTGGTGGCCGAGCCCGAGATGCCGCCGAGGCTGGCGGCGATCGTCGGTGCGAAGCCTGCGGACAGCGCGCCGGCGGTGGCGGCGCCGAGCACCGGCGCCAGCGAGGCGTTGAGGCCCGTCTGCAGGAAGCCGGTGAGCGTCGCGCGGTCGAGGAAGACGTTGGGCGTCTCGACGATCAGCGGTCCCACGAAGTCGCTGCGCTCCGAATACCACCAGTCGACGGTGCCGTAGAACTTCTTGCCGATCTCGCCCTTCCAGCCCGCTTCCCAGCCGGTGGTCAGCGTCGGGCGAATGGCGTCGATGTCACGCACGTCCGAGGCAGCCACGTCGTTGAAGCGACCGGTCGTCGGATTGAGGATGCGCAGCACCGTGCCCACCTGGGCCGACGTCGGCTGCAGCGCGGCGAGCGTCTGCATCATGGCGCCCGACACCGTGGGGATCAGCGCGGCCGGAATGCCATTGGCCGCAAGGCCAGCCTTCAGCGCGTTTTCAAGACCGCCCGCGGCGGCGGCACCAACGGCGCCCTTGTAAAACGCGGCCGCCGAGGCCGGCACGAACTGGCCGCGTCCGCCCGGGTTGAACGGAGACTTCATGCACAGGCCGCCCGCGCCGCCCACGCAATCGCGGCGGAACTGGAACCCGTTGCTCGGCGTGCCGAGCGCGCGCACGGTGAACAGCGAGTTCGTCGCATTCGTGCCGCCGATGTAGCCGGCCGCCAGGTCGAGGAACTGGTTGTTGGTGGACGGGTTGGAAAACGCCTCGTTGTACGAGGCGCGGAAGCTCTGGCGCGCCGAGGGGTTGTACACGATCGCCGCACGCGGCGACCACGTGCCCTTCTCCACCTTGCTGTGTTCGTCGTAGCGGATGGCGCCCACGACGTCCCAATACTGGTTCAGGTGGGTGATGGAGTGCAGATAGCCACCCATCTCCGAGAAGTTGTCGATTTCTTCGTTGCGGCCGTTGATCGACCCGCCCGTCTTGGGCTGCGTCGAGAGGTAATCGGCGCCATACACGAACGTCTGGCGGCCGTCGCCGTACGAGAAGCTGTGCTGCACCTGCCCGACCGTCTGCGTCGACTTGTCGATGATCGGCTGGCCGGTACGCAGGAGGTACGTGTCGCCGGCGTCACTGGCATTCAGGAACACCTGCGCGAACAGCTTGCCGCGCTTGGCGCGGAGCTGGTAGGCGGAAAACGCCCAGTCCTTCACCTGGCCGGCGCCGAGTCCCGTGGGCTCGACGGCACTGCCAATGAGGGCGCGACCCAGGCTGGCGACGACTTCGGTCTTGGCATCGGGACGCCAATCGGCGCGGAAGTCCATGGCCGTGCGCTCGATGTCAAACGACCGCTGGCGGCCGGCGGCCAGCTCCACCGGGTCAACGCTGGAGAAATCGGTCGCCGTGAGGCGCTCGGCGGACAACTTGTAGCCGAACTTCTCGCCCACGGTCCCCGCGTAGCGCCCGGCCACGCGCATCAGGTTCTGCTCGCCGACGTCCACCGTGGCGGTGCCGCCCTTGGAGGTGAACGGCGACTTGGTGATGATGTGCATGACGCCCTGCGACGCGTTCGGCCCGTACAGGGCCGCGGCAGGTCCGAGGACGACTTCGATGCGCTCGATGTCCTCGTTGGACGTCGG
>CAYHCW010000535.1:0-2304 GCA_964355025.1 uncultured Gemmatimonas sp.
GCCCAGGGCCACAATGCTAGTCCCCTGGTCAAGGCTGGGCAAGCGCCAGTATAGCCTGCGCGGCCTCAAACGGCGTCATCATTTCGACGCTAAGCGTATGATCTGCTTGCAGATAGAAGTGCTCCCGGGCAGCCGAAATTGCCGCCAGAGCCCCCAGGGGCGCCGGTCCGGCAAGCAACGGACGCTTGGCCACGCCCTTTCCCATGCGCTCGAGCGCCTTTTGCGGCGACACCTTCAGCCAGACGATCTGGGCCGGCGGGCGTACCAGATCCATCAGCCCCGGCACGGTAATCCAGCCGCCGCCAGGCGCCACGACCATCGGCTCCGCTGCATGTGCGAGCTGCTCGGTGGCCTCGCGCTCAAGCGCGCGAAAGTGCGACTCGCCGTGCGTCGCGAAGATGTCGCGTACGCTCATCCCCGCGCGCTCGGCGATCTGTTCGTCGAGATCGACGAACGGCCAGTGCAGCGCCCGCGCGAGCTCGCGCCCGGTGCTCGTCTTGCCCGAGCCGGGAATGCCAACGAGCACGAGGTGTGCAGCCTTGTTCACCTCAGCCGAGTCGCCCGGCGACGTGCGCGAGGTAGGCATCGAGATTGCGACGCAGTTCGCCCATGGAATCGCCGCCGAACTTCTCGACCATTGCGTCGGCCATCACGAGCGCGGCCATCGCCTCGGCAATCACGCCCATCGCCGGCACGGCAGTGACATCGCTACGCTCGGCCACGGCCTCCGCCGTCTCCCCTGTCCTGGTGTCGATGGTAGTGAGGGGGCGCATGAGCGTGCTGATGGGCTTCATCGCCACGCGAATCACCAGCGGCTCGCCGGTGGTCATTCCGCCTTCGAGGCCGCCGGCGCGGTTCGTGCGCCGGTGGACGTTGCCGCTGCGGGTGCGGCCGGGGGCCAGTTCGATTTCGTCGTGCACCTCGGCGCCCGTGCGGCGCGCCGCCTCGAAGCCCAGGCCGATCTCCACGCCCTTCACGGCCGGGATGGAGAGCATCGCCTGCGCCAGGCGGCCGTCGAGCTTGCGATCCCAGCTCACGTGCGAGCCCAGGCCCACGGGAAGGCCGTCCACCACCACCTCGCAGATGCCGCCGAGGGTGTTGCCGTCGCGCTTGGTGGCGTCGATGAGGGCAATCATCTGCTGCTCGGCGTCAGCGTCGAGCGTGCGCAGCGGCGAGGCGTCGGCGGCCGCATTGATGTCGGCCGGCATCGGCGAGGGCCGCTGGGCGTCGATGCCGCCAAGGTGCACCAGGTGCGAGCCAACGGTGATGCCACAGTCAGCGAGCAGGCGGCGACAGATGGCGCCGGCGGCCACGCGCGCGGTGGTTTCGCGTGCTGAGGCGCGTTCGAGGATGTCGCGGGCGTCGTCACGGTCGTACTTCAGGATCCCGGTGAGGTCGGCATGCCCGGGGCGCGGGCGATGCACGGCACGCTTGCGCTCGCCATTCGCGTCGTCAGCGCGCGGCGCCGGGTCCATGATCTCCTGCCAGTTCTTCCAGTCGCGATTGCGGATGAGCATCGCGACGGGCGAGCCCAGCGTCTCGCCGGCCCGCACGCCGGAGAGGAACTCGACTTCGTCGTGCTCAATCTGCATGCGGCGGCCACGGCCGTACCCCTGCTGGCGGCGGGCGAGGTCGCGATTGACGTCGTCGGCAAGCAGCGGCAACCCGGCGGGGACGCCCTCGAGGAGGGAGACGAGGGCGGGACCGTGCGACTCACCTGCGGTGGTGAAACGGATAGACACTGGGGAGGGGCTAGGTGCTAGGGGCTAGGGGCTAGGTGATGGACTTGGCAGCGAAGAGCGGGTGCGACCCGAGGGCCGCACCCGCTCAACATAACCAGGGAACCTGCAGGCCGTTACGGCTTCTTGTCGGCCGGCTTGAGGCCCTTCACCACTTCGCCGTCGTCGAGGATGTGCGGCGTGATGAGGATGAGCAGGTCCTGCTTGCGTTCCTCCGTGTCGGTCTGGCTGAACAAACGCCCGATGAGCGGCAGCTTGCTGAGAATCGGGATGCCGCTGCGATTCGTCGTCACCTGCGTCTGCGTGAGGCCGCCGATGACCGCAGTTTCGCCGTCCGCGACGAGCACCTCGTTCTTCGAGTTGCGCCGGTTCGTGTTGGGGCCCGCCTCGCTGATGGAGACGAGTTGTTCCTGCGTCGCCTCGACGATGAGGTTGACCTGGCGATTGGCTGTCACGCGCGGCGTCACCTTGAGGGTGATGCCGATTTCCTGCTGCGAAATCTGCGGCGCCACCGAGTTGAGCTGGCCGGCGGGCACTGGCGGCGTGAGCAGGAACGAGATCTTGG
>CAYHCW010000536.1:0-2302 GCA_964355025.1 uncultured Gemmatimonas sp.
CACGAACGGCAGAATCAGCTCACCGGCGCCGAACTTGTCGCCGACTTCCTTCATTGCCGGCAGCAGCACCTCGTTGAGCACGCGCACCGGGTGTTCACGCACCTGTGCGGCGTCGAGTGCGGCCTCGATGCCCTCCTTCTTGCGGTGCACCACCATGCAGTGCACACGCTGTTCGGGGGTCATCCCCTCGGTGGGGTCGGCCTTCTCCGCCAACTGCCCACTGCCAACGGCCGACTGCGAGAAGTGCTCAATGAGCTTCTGCAGGGCCGCTTCGTGCTTGTTGAAGATCAAGTCATCCGCCAGCGCGCGCTCCGCTGGCGGAATCTCCGCGTACGGCGTCACGTGCGCCGGGTTCACGATGGCGGCGTCGAGCCCGGCCTGCACGCAGTGGTGGAGGAAGACGGAATTCAGCACGCCGCGCGCCGCGGGGTCGAGCCCGAATGACACGTTGCTGACGCCGAGGATCGTCAGTACACCCGGCAATTCGCGCTTGATGGCACGAATGCCGCTGATGGTCTCGTGCGCCGAGTCGATCCACTCCGCGTCGCCGGTGGCGAGCGTGAAGGTGAGGGCGTCGAACATCAGGTCGTCGCTCGACATGCCGTACTCGCCGACGACTATTTCGTGGATCTTGCGGGCCACCTCGAGCTTGCGCTCGGCGGTCTTGGCCATCCCCGCTTCGTCGATGGTGAGCGCCACGAGGGCGGCGCCGTGCCGCTTGGCAATGGGCACCACCGCCTCGATGCGCGCGCGGCCGTTCTCCATGTTGATGGAGTTCACCAGCGCGCGCCCCGGCACGTTGGCCAGCGCGCGGGCGATCACGTCGGGCTCGGTGGAGTCGATCATCAGCGGCGCTTCGACCGACTGCGACAGCAGGCGCACGACCTTTTCCATTTGATCAGCTTCGTCGCCGCGCTCGGTGACGGCCACGCAGACGTCGAGCACGTGCGCGCCGCCCTCCACCTGCTCGCGGGCGACCTCGAGGATGCCCTCGTAGTCCTCGGCGAGCAGCAGGCGCTTCACCTTGCGGCTGCCCTGCGCGTTGACGCGCTCGCCGACGAGCAGTGGTGCGGGGTCCTGGTGCATCGTGATGGCGCGCATCGCCGACGAGACGCGGGCCACCGCATGGGGGCGGGGTGCGGGGTGCGCGGGTGTGGCCGAGCGTACCGCGCGCACTACAGCCTCGAGGTGCTCCGGCGTCGTGCCGCAGCAGCCTCCCACGATGCGCACGCCAAAGGTGTGCACGAACTCGCGCATCGCCTCGGCCATCGGCTCCGGCTCCAGCGGGTACACCGCGTCGCCGGTGCCCGTGTTCAGCGGGAGCCCCGCGTTGGGGATGCAGCTGATGGGGCGCGTGGCGTGTTCGGTGAGGTAGCGGATGGGCTCGCGCATGTGCTCCGGCCCGGTGGAGCAGTTCAGGCCGATCACATGCACCGGCAGCGACTCGAGCGTCGTCATCGCGCTGGCGATGTCAGTGCCCAGCAGCATGCGCCCGCTGGTGTCGAGCGTTACCTGCGCCTGCACCGGAATACGGCGCCCCAGCTCGGTGAACAGCTGCTCGAAGCCAGCCACCGCCGCCTTGACCTCGAGAATGTCCTGCGACGTCTCCACCAGCAGGACGTCAACTCCACCTTCGATGAGATACTTCGCCTGCAGGTAGTACTGCTCGGCGAGCGCCTCGAACGTGATGGCCGAGAGCACTGGGTCGCTCGAACTCGGCAGCATGCCGGTGGGGCCGATGGAGCCGGCGATGAAGCGCGGCTGATCTTTGGTGGCGTACTTGTCACACGCTTCACGCGCGAGCGTGGCGGCGGCGACGTTGATCGCACGCGCCTTGTCGAGCAATCCCCATTCCTCGAGCCGTCGCGGCGTGCTCTGGAACGTGCACGTCTCCACCACGTCGCAGCCCACGGCGAGGAACGACTCGTGGATGGCGCGAATGACGTCGGGGCGCGTGAGCACCAGGTGGTCGTTGCACCCCTCCAACCTGCCGCCGCCGTAGTCCTCGGCGGTGAGGTGATACCGCTGGATGCTCGTGCCCATCGCGCCGTCATAGACAAGGACGCGCTTGTCGAGGGCGGCGAGATAGGGCGAGTCGAGCGTTGGGGGGGTGTGGGGCATCGGTGGGTGCGGAGTGCGGGGTGCGGGGGTTTGGTGCGGGGGGACGAGTGGAGGAAGGGGTACGGGGGACGGGGGGAAACACAAATGCCCGGGGCGACGGGGCGCCCAGGGCTGGCGCTTTAGCGAGGATTAGCGTGGCCGCAATTTGCCCAAAATCGCCACGTGGTACGGTTGTCGTGCT
>CAYHCW010000537.1:0-2299 GCA_964355025.1 uncultured Gemmatimonas sp.
GGCTGGTGTACAGCGACGCGCAGGGCGGCATGCTGAACATCACCGACACGCGCAGTGGCGTCGCCAAGACCATCTATCCGTATCCCAACCGGGTGGGCTCAGTGGGCGACGCCATGCTCGGCCACAAGTACCGCTTCAACTGGAACTCGCCGATTGCGCTCTCGCCGCAGAACCCGGGCGTGGTGTACTTCGGCGGCAACGTGCTGTTCCGGTCGACGAACTACGGCCTCAAGTGGGACGTCATCTCGCCCGACCTCACGACCAACGATCCGGCGAAGCTGGGGCACTCGGGCGGCGAGATCGTGGTGGACAACACCGCCGCCGAGTTCCACTCGACGCTGCTGAGCATCGCGCCGAGCCCGCTCGACAGCAACGTCATCTGGACGGGGTCGGACGACGGCAACGTGCAGGTGACGCGCGACGGCGGCAGGACGTGGAGCAACACGTTCGTGAACGTGCCGGGGCTCAAGCCCAACGCGTGGATTGCCACCGTGGAAGCGTCGCACTTCGACGCCGGCACGGCGTACGCAACCGCCGATCATCACCAGGACGACGACTACGCGCCGTACGTCTACATGACCACGGACTTCGGCAAGACGTGGAAGAACATTCGCGGCGACCTGCCCGACAAGGCGTGGTGGACGCACGTCATCCGCGAGGACCCGCGCAACAAGAACCTGCTGTACGTGGGCACCGAAGCCGGGGTGTGGGCGTCGTGGGACCGCGGTGTGCACTGGGTGTCGTTGCGCGGCAAGCTGCCGGTGACGCCGGTGCGCGACCTGCAGATTCACCCGCGCGACAATGACCTGATTCTCGCCACGCACGGGCGAGGGTTGTACATCATGGATGACATGACGCCGATCCAGCGGATCGGCGAGGCACAGGCACAGGCACAGGATGCGGAGTTGTTTGATATCCGGCCTGCGGTGCGCTGGAACTACTGGAGCAAGGACGGCAACCTCGGCCAGCGCAAATGGGCCGGTGACAACCCGCCGAATGGCGCGGTCATTTCGTACTTTCTCAAGACGCAGCCGGCTGGCGAAGTGAACATCGAGGTCGCCGACGCGAGCGGACGCGTGGTGAGGCGGTTCCGCCGTGTGGCTGATGAGCCTGGCGTGAATCGCGTGACGTGGGACTTGAGGTACGACGCCCCGGCCGGAGGCGGCTTTGGGGGCAGAGGGCAGGGGCAGGGTGTGGTGCAGGGTGCTGGGGCATCGCCCGACACGAGCCTCGCCGCGCTGCGTGAGCGTCGCCGGGCCGCAGAGGCGGCGGGCATCGACGAGACGGCGGGTGGGGGCGGTGGCGGCGGCGGAGGGTTCGGCGGCGGCGCCTCGCCGGCCGTGCTGCCGGGCACGTATCAGGTGACGATGGTCATCGGGGGCAAGCGCTACACCAAGCCGGTGACGGTGCAGAATGACCCGCGTGTGGAGATGACGCCGGCGCAGGTGACGGCGCAGCACGACGCGGCGCTGCAGCTGCAGGCGCTGACCCAGCGCGTCACGCGCGTGGTGGCCAGCACCGACGACATGATTGCTCAGCTCGCGGCTGTGCAGGCCACGTTGCGGCGCTCACCGCGCAGCGACAACGCCGCGGCAGCGCTCGCGGAGATCGACGGCACCGTCAGGGACCTGCGTCACTTCAGGGACTCCGTGCTCGCGCGCCCCATCCAGGGGCTCGGCTATCGGCAGTACCCGCGCCTGCGCGAGGAGGTGCAGACGGTGAGCGGCATGGTGTCACGGCCGCAGTGGCCCATCACCGAGGGCGAGAAGCTGCGCTCAGCGGAGCTGAAGGTGGAGACCGACGACGCCCAGGTGCGGCTGGATGGCATCGTCAGGGACAGGGTGGGGAAGATCAATGAGCTGCTGAAGGGGACACAGCACGTGATTACGCCGCAGGCGGCGAGAGTCATTCCCTGACTGCGATTGAGGATTTGGATATCGGATCACGATTGCCAGATCGCGAATGCGGATTGCGATGAACGATGGGGCCGCCCGCGAGGACGGCCCCATCGCCAATCGTGATCCGCATTCGCAATCCTGAATCGTGATCCGATATCCTGATCAGTAATCGTTTACGCCTTGATCACGGTGTACCCGTACTCCCCCGCCCGCTGCGCCGCCAAGATCCCCGACGCCATGAAGTGCGTATTGGCCGGGGCGCTGGCCATCAGTTCGTCCACGACCTTCTGCACGGACTCCCGATCGGCCTTTGCGCCGGCAATCTGTCCCGCGAGCCCGCGGGTGGCCGCGCCGCAGATGGCGAAGTGCACGCCGCGCCCGGCCATGTCGTCCCAGTTGAA
>CAYHCW010000538.1:0-2298 GCA_964355025.1 uncultured Gemmatimonas sp.
GATCACCACGTGCAGCCCGCTCGTGCCCACCAGCGTGAGCGGCGTCTGCACGAGGTCGAGCTTGCTGACGGGCCCGGACGACCAGAGCATCTCCTGCCGGTCCGGCGTCGCGACATTCGCCGGGATCCACCACGCCTTCATGTCTTCCGCCATGGCGAACTCGGTCAGTTCGTCCAGAATCTCGAAGTCCTGCAGGTGCGGCTGGCCGGGCAGCTCGTAGCGGAAGCCGAGTCCGTCATCGAAGACGCGCACCACTACCCAGAACTCGCGGGCATTCACCGTGGACTCGACGAGCTTCACGCGCAGTTCGTGATGCTGGTCGCGCACCCGCGCCACCTCGCCCAGCGGCAGGGTAAACGTCTCGTCCACCGCCGACCGCTCGCTCGTGACGATGCGCACGCTGTCACCGAGTGTGGGGGCGTTGCGGAACGTGAAGCCGAGCCGGGCGGGCATCACGACGAGCGCCCCGTCCCGGGTGGCGGACCACCGCAGCTGGCCGCCGGCCACCGCGAGCGAGACGACGGTGCGTCCGTCGGGCGACGACACGGAGGTGCCCTGCGCGTACGCGGCGCTCGCGAGGCAGCAGGCAAGCGCGGCGCGCGCCGCAAGTCGGAGCATGGTCACAGGCGTTGTCCCGAGTGCAAGGTCACGGCGCTTCGCGCGCCGAGGGTAATCGTGACGCCGCCGCCGGCGGCGACGATGACGCTGCGGCCGGTGCAGGTGGCCCCGGTCTTCGATCCTGAAAGAACGTCGCAGTAGGTGCCGGCGGCCAGCCCGGTCGTGATCGTGGCGCTCACGCTCGACGTGCCATTGTTGATGGCCACCCACCCCTTGTCGCCGCGCGAGAAGGCCACCGCATCCGCGCCGCCCTCCCACATGCGGCTGAAATCGGCGCCGGCCACCGCCCGGCGAAAGCCGATCATCGACACAATCCAGGGGTCGCGATGCTCGCACACCCACTGCCCGATGATCGCCGTTTCCATGCGCGCGGCGCAGGACACGGCGCCGGCAAGCGCCGGCGGCCCGGCGTCACGGCCGCCCTGCGAGCTGCGGTCGAACGCGTAGCTCGACATCACCACCGGGTAGCCGTAGGGCTGGCCAAGCATCCAGACGTTGGCCAGCCGGTACGCGTCGCCGTCGCGGTAGCCGATGCCCCCCGAGCGCTGCGTGTCGTGGTTCTCGAGAAAGACCACCGCCTTGTCCGCCGGCATCAGCTGCCACGTGGACGGCGCGAACGTCGTGAGCTGCGCCGCCCGCTCGCCGTTGGTCCCGTTGAACTTGTTTCCAACTCCCGTGAACTTGAACTCGGTGATGTCGGCCGCGCCGCCGGAGGCGTAGCCAAGCCCGTAGTAGTCCGCGGCGCGCACCGCCTCGGTCCCGGGGTCAATGACCTCCAGGAAGAAGAACGGCGCCGCGCGGCCCTCACCGGCCATCGCGCGATTGACCCGTGCCACGATGCCGTCGAGCTCCACGGGCTGGATGTGCTTGGCGGCGTCGATGCGAAAACCCGCGACGCCCAGCCGTGCCAGCATCACCAGATAGTCGGCGATCTTCTGCTGCACGGCATCCGACCCGGTGTTCAGGTCGGGCAGGCCCAGGAGTTCGCAATCCTGCACGTTGGCCGCGTTCTGGTAGTCGTGCAGCGCGCACGCCGGGTGAAAGTCCGGCGGTGCATACAACGGCGCGTAGGTGTAGCGGGTGTACGCGGTGCCGTTGCTTCCCACACCGCCGCCCGGGGCCATGTGGTTGATGACGGCGTCCGCGTAAATGTCGACGCCGACGGCCGTGCAGCGCGCCACCATGTCGACGAACTGGGCGCGGGTTCCGCCCTGCGTGCGGTCGATGGAGTAACTCACCGGCCCGTACCGCATGGACCAGGGATCGCCGGGGTAGACGTTGTGCTCCTGTGGGGGCGACACGAGCGCCGCGCGGTACCCCGCCGGCGCCAGCACGCGCTCGCACTCGCTGGCCACGTCGGGCCAGTACCACTCGAACAGCTGCACAAAGGCGTCGCCGCCACCGGCGTGCCCCGTGGGGCGGTACGTCGGCGCGAGCGCGGGCCGGCCCACCGGCATGCCGCTGCCGGGGGGCGGAGCCGACGACTCGGCGGCAACGCCGCACGCCGCGAGCAAGGCGCCCAGCGCGGCGCCCAGCAGGGCCAAAGCACACGCCCGGCCCGAGCAGGTTCCTCGGACCGGGCGTGCGTGGTGCTGCAAGATCAGTAACCCGTGTTCTGCTTCAGCTTCGGGTTGGCGATCAGTTCGCTTGCCGGCAGCGGATACAGGTCACGGAAGGCCT
>CAYHCW010000539.1:0-2296 GCA_964355025.1 uncultured Gemmatimonas sp.
AATAAGTTGAGTGCTTCGGTTCGTCGTCCTCATTCGGGGTCCGCAGTGACTGATGTGATCCAGAACCCGCACCTCGCCGTCTGGGATGCATCGCTTGCCGACAGCGCGCGGCTGGCGCGCACACTCACCATTGACCTCACGCCGGCGCGTCAGGCCCGCCGCCCATCGTGGGGAGGCTGGAGCGTCGGTGAGGTCTTTGAACATCTTTGCATCACCGATGGTCTCTACGTCGCTCCGCTGCGCGCGCTCTTCGCGGCGGAGCGCGCGCGGACCACGCCACGCCTGGGAAACGCGTGGCGTCCGACCCTGTGGGGGCGAATGCTGCTTTGGTCCGTGAATCCGTCGAACTCGCGGCGCGCTCCGGCTCCCAAGGTTTTCTTGCCGGGCTCGACGCCTCGAGCACACGTGCTCGACACGTGGTTGGCCCAGGTGGAGACGAATCGTGCGTTGATGCGTGAAGCTGACGGTTTGGACCTGCACCGACTCAAGCTCTCGTCGCCGGCTGCCCGCCTGATCCGGCTCAACGCCGGTGATGCGTTCGCGATCATGGCCGTGCACACGCAGCGGCACCTGGGCCAGGTGCGGCGCACGCTCGACGACGCGACGTCGCCTACGCCGCGCGGCTGACCGCCGCGCCAAGCAGGGCGGCGAGCACGGTCTCCACCTGATCGTCCGCCGGTACCGTCCCCTGCGCCGTGCGCGCCGACCCGCCGCCGCGACCGCCGACCTGCTGAAGCTCGTGCTTGAGCAGCGCGCCGGCGTTCGCATCGAGATCGGCCGACACCGCTAGCGCGATGGTGCGCGTGGCGCGGAACAAGCCGGCAAATACTGTGCAAGGAAGCGCGGCGCAGGCAGAGGCAAAAGCGCGCAGCTCGTCGGGCGTGGCGAAACTGCCACCGCGCAGGCGCCGCACGCCGTCGGTACCCGGAGGTGTGGCGTCCCACTGTGCGCGCGCCCGAAAGCCGGCCACTTCCTCCACGAGCTTCTTGTACGCGCCGGCGAGCGTTTTCACCTCATCGGCCTGCGCCTGGACCAGCGGCGCCACTTCATCGACACCAGCCGAGAGGCGCGCGGCGATGTCACTGAGCGTGTCGTAATCCCGGCGTGCACGATGCATGGCGCGCGCCCCGCACAGGAACTCGACCCTCACGTTGTCGCGCATCTTCTCCACCCGGCGCAGCAGGATCGCGCCGATCTCGCCGGTGGCCTGCACGTGCGTGCCGCCGCACGCGCTGACGTCGAGTCCGGCAATGGTGACAACGCGCAGCGTGCCCACACGGCCGCTCGGCTTGCGCAGACGTGCCGCCACTTCGGCGGCATCCTCGTACGTGACGGTCACCCGGCGGTTCTCGGTCACCAGCGCATTGGCCAGTGATTCGGCGCGCAGCAACTGCTTGGGCGAGATGGCCGGCGTCCCGAGCTCGAGCGTGCACAGCGCGTCTCCGAAGTGCACGCTGACCGTCGGCCACTCGAACAGCTCCTCGAAGGCTCCAGACAGCAGGTGCTGCCCGGTGTGCTGCTGCATGTAGTCCCACCGGCGCGGCCAGTCGATGACGCCGTGCACGGCGTCGCTGCCGGTGTAGGGCGCCGCCAGCACGTGTGCGACGCGCTCACCCTCGTCCACGACGTCGGTGACGGCAATGCCGCCCAGAGTGCCCAGGTCGTGCGGCTGCCCGCCCGACGTTGGGTAGAACGCCGAGCGGTCGAGGTACAAGCGGCGTCCGTCATCCGCGCGCTCGACGATGGTGGCGTCGAAGGCGCGGAGCAAACTGTCGGTGTAGTAGAGGCGGGAGGTCATAGGAGATGCTAGGTGCTAGGTGCTAGGTGCTAGGTGCTAGGTGCCTTCAACTAGCACCTAGTTACTAGCACCTAGCCTCTGCTACATGGTTGGCTTCTTCACCTTTCGCTGGAACTCGGCATCCTTGTTCCAGGCTGGCCACCTGGCGTCGTTGGCCATCGTGCGCGCAAACGACAGCACGAGGTTGCTCAGTTGCACCGCACCGCTCAGGTCGAAGCCGGGCTTGTACTCGTCGCTGGGCTGGTGGTACCGATGGTCGGTGTAGTCCTCGCCCTGCTGTGTGCCCCAGCCCTTGGCGCGGCCCACAAAGTCCGTGCCCTCGCCGATGGACACGGACGGCACGCCGACCTTGGCGAACGCGAAGTGGTCGGAGCGGTAGAATCCACCGCGCTCGGGGAACTCCTCGGGTGTGATGCGCATGGCCTGCGGCTTGATGAACGCGGCGAGCTGCGGACCGAGCGAGCTCTTGGTGTCACCAAGCACGGTGAGGTCCCTGGT
>CAYHCW010000540.1:0-2295 GCA_964355025.1 uncultured Gemmatimonas sp.
GAAGCGCGCATACGGCGTCTTCCCAACGTGGATCTCGACGCGCTCCTCGTCGGGAAAGGGCGCTTCGGGCAGCGGCAGGAGCAGCGGTCGCTCGTTCTGGAAGGTCTCGCCCACGCTGAGGTTTTTGTCCTCGGGGCAACGCCGCTCGTCGGCCGGACCGGTCGCGAACGCGGTGGCCTGCAGGTTGAGATCGTCGAGATCTGTCCAGGTTCGTCCGGCGATGAAGGCATCGCGAATATAACGGATGGCGCGCTCGACGCGGCCCTTCTCGTTGCCGCGCGCGGGGGCGACCGGACGTGGCTCGAAGCGATGGTGCGCGGCGAGTTCGAGGAGACGCGGATTGAAGCGGATGGCGTCGCCGACGCGCTCGAGAACGGCGCTCTTGAGGTTGTCATAAAGGAGCGTGCGCGGCACTCCGCCAAAGGCCGCGAAGGCGTCGAGGTGGCCGCGGATGAAGCTCTCCATGCGAGCGTTGAGGTAGAAGCGGAGAAAGAGGCGGCGCGAATAGGACAGCACCATCACGAAGCCCATCAGCGGTCGCTCGGCGCGGCCGACCCGGAGCTTGCCGAAGTGGCCCCAGTCGACCTGCGCCTGCTCGCCCGGGAGCGTGCGTAGGCGGTGATAGGCCTCGGGCTGAGGACGCGGTCGGAAGCGGGCGACGACGCCGCGAAAATGGTCTGGGCGCCCCGGATATCCGCGCTCCTTGACCATCTCATAGAGGCGAGATGCGCACAGACGCGGCCACTTCCCCAGGGTCTCGATGATAAATGGCATATACGGGTCGGCCATCGTCGGCCGGAGCATCGTGCGGCCGGCCGGAAGTCCGGCCTGCGACAGCACGCGCCGCACCGTCGAGTGGTGCACGCCGACCTGCGTCGCGATAGTGCCAATCAGCCACTTCTCGACGTGATGGAGGCGAAGGATTTGAGCCTCGAGCTCGGGTGCGATCATTGCTCATTCCCCTCATCGACGGTGGCGAGGCGGAGCGGGCGGAACGAGCCGAGGCCGCGGAGACGCTGGCGGGGACGCACGGTCGGCGTGGCGAAGTCGAGCTCCACGAGCGCGCTGTAGGTCGGCAGGAAGTCGTCGCCGAAGAAGCTCGAGACGAGCGAGCGTGGGCACGACGCAGCCACAGAAATGACAGCGCGGATCGGGGCGCCGCTCCAGAGCGCAAGGCCCTCCAGGGTCGTGAGCAGCGCCCTCGGATGCCGGGAGGAGGCTGGGAGGCGGGCCTTGAGCAGGTCGTTGCCCAGCGGATCCGAGATGAGGAGCGAGAGTGTCTGCGCGGTCAGGCGCAGGGACGTGGTCCAGGGTCGCATCGGGGGTCTCCGGCGCCGCCGGTGTCAGTGAGGTCGGCGGTGACGAGACCATGGACCAGGGCGCTAGCAGGGGTGGACCCTGATCCGTCACTATCTGCTCGCGACGGCTTCGATAGCGGGCCTGCCTGGCCGCATGGAGGTGCCGCCCGGGACGGGTGAGCTGGTAGCGGGCCTTGGCGTCGCCAACACTCTGCCTACGTCGGATGGGCGCGCATGGGCCCGCGCAATAGATGTTGCCGCGGTCACAGCCCGTGCAGACGCGGACCAGACAACGGCAGCGCGCGCAGTTGAAGATGCGGTGCGACTCGCGGATTGCAGCCGGCCTCCAGTACGGAACTGGACAGAGGCCGCGTCGCGCTGGATGCTCCGACCCGGAGTTGCTTCCGGCACCCGCCGGTCGCGGCCCCTACGAGGGCCCGCTGAGTACTATCACCGGGCCCTCACTTTTCCGCCTGCCACTGCAACCCTGCCGGCCGAGTGCGTCCAGAAAACCGATCCACTCCGGCTGGGCTTGCTCGCCCCCGGGAACGGTGAAGGAATTTGGGGTTCAGGCGCGCAATTCACCGTTCTGCGGCGGGTACTGGCCCCCGTTGACAGCCAACGGGACGAGCCGCGCCGCGAGCGGTTCGGTGAGGGTTTGCGCGCCGAGAACTTCGAGTAGCCGCTCGGCGCCGTTGATGCGAGCGCGCGGCTCGTCCTCCTCGGCGAATCCATACACGGCCTCTTCGTCGAGAACGCGGCGCAGGATCGCAATATGCGATTGATCCTTCGGGCGGTTCACGGCCAACTTGTTCCGCAACAGGTCGAACGGATCCGCGATCAAGACGCGCGTCTCGCCGCGCGGACCCAGGACGAACTCGCGCGCGGACCTCGCCTCCACATCGGCAGAAGACAATCCGGTCGATTCGGTCAGCGCGTTCACTTCCCGACCCCGCCAGCGGAGAACCGCGACCGGTAGGCTACGCGGCGCGGGCCG
>CAYHCW010000541.1:0-2287 GCA_964355025.1 uncultured Gemmatimonas sp.
GGGCAGCACGTTCATCGCCAAGCTGATCTACATGTTCTAGGTTGGCAGGCGCAGGGAGTTAGTCGACGGGGTGTGCCGCAGCAGCTTGGCGGTGCACCCCGTCGGCGTTGCGTCACCCCGGTGCTGGTGCTTTGAAACCCGGGCGCCCTGCCGCGCGTAGAGAACTCAACCGGAGGCGCACATGATCAGCTTCGCCATTTCTCTTGCAGTCATCGCGGTGGGTGCCCTGATGGGCTACGGCACGGCGCGCCGCTTCGTCCGTGACCGCCTGCGCTTCGTCGACAACGCCCACAAGCCGGTGGTGGCGGTGATCGCCGGCGTGGCCGGCTTCCTGCTCGCGCTACCCCTGGTGAGTGTCATCTCCATACTGCCACTCGTGCACCTCGGCGCCGGCGCTGCACTGACGCTCGGGCTGAGCGTCGGGATGGGCGTGAAGGCGGGGTCGCGGGATGTGCGGGAGGGGAGGTACGAGTTGCACTCGTAGGTGCTAGGTGGTAGGTGCTAGGTGCTAGGTGGTTGACCGCCGACACTCTAAGAGCCCGGGGGACCGATTGGTCCGCCGGGCTCTTTCGCGTTTCCGTCATCGCGCGCTCGCGATCCCGTGGCCAGTCAGGCCGCCGGGTCAGGAGGGCCGGCGGCGGGCGGCTTCCGGAACCGCAGCACCCAGGCCACCATCACGCATCCGAACCCGGCCCAGCGCAGCGCGGGTACCTCGAACTTGATGCTCGAGAGAAAGAGGAGGATGCCGGCCAGGGCCAGCGAGATCTTGATCGTGGTGAGGGTGGGCATCGTCTCGGGCCGTGTTACTCTTGTGATCCGTGGCAGGTGGCGTGCCTGCGTCGGCTATGCGTTGAACGCTGAATTCTACTGCGGAACTCCCGATTGCGCGGATACCCGCGGATCGCACCTCGAGCAGCGCAAGCATTTCTGCTCGCCGTATCCGTGAAGATCCGCCTCATCCGGGTCATCAGCGTCCTGCAGGGAGACTCGCCACACCACGACACCTGACAGGCACACCCCGCACGACCATCACAAATCAGTGCGCGTGCAACCCGGGACTTGAAGTATGAAGTCGGCGCCGAACGCGAGCGACGGTGTCTGAAAACCGGGCACGGCCCGCCCGTCCAGCACGGCGCGCGCCGCGAGCACCGCGGTCCGGGCGGTAAGCGTGTAGCCATCGGGACATTCCAGCCTCGCCGACGCCCGGCGGCCCTCCCCGTCGCGCACCTCGCCCCACAGGCGCGCGGTGGCGTGGGCACGCGCCTGCACGCTCGGGCCCGGCGGCCGACGATCAATGGCCGCCACCAGTCGGCGGCGCACCCACGCCGTCCGCAGGATCGGCGCGAGCCAACGCGACAGCCGTAACGAGCGAACCGAAGCCGGCGACATCGCCGCGTAGACCTCGATGTCCGGAATGCCGGTGCTGTAGAACGCGGTGGAGACGTCGCCCCACGGGATGGTGGCGGTCATCCGAGGCCTGTCGCCGAAGTCTATGACGCGCGAGCGCCAGGCCGGCGGCACGGGCACAATGCGACCGCCGCGGCGCACGGCGCCGGGACTCCCGGCGTTCTCGGCCATCGTCGTCGCCGTGCCGCGCGACAACCCGGTGCCCCCGAAAAACGCGAGCGTCAGCGAGGTCGCAGCGGGCAGGCGCCGCTTGAGGTGCGCCGCAAGGCAGTCGCTCGGCACGACATCGAACCCCGCGCCCGGCAGCAGCATCACGCCGGCCGCCTTGGCCTCCGCGTCACGCGCGGCCAGCGCCTCGAACACGCCAATCTCGCCGGTGATGTCGAGGTAGTGCACCCGCTTGCGCAGGCAGGCGTCGGCCATCGGCCGCGACGTGCGCGAGAACGGTCCGGCGCAGTGGATGACCACCTTGGCGCCGGCAAGGCAGGCGTCGAGCGCCACCGAGTCGTCCAACGACGCCACACGCCACTCGAGCCCGTGCGGCTCGGCGAGCGCCTTCACGGCCTCCGCATGGCGCCCGGCGAGCACCGGACGGACACCCGACGCGAGGCACTCGTCGAGAACGAGCTGGCCGGTGTAGCCGGTGACGCCGTAGATGAGGATCACGCGCTCAACTCCCGGCCCCGTGGCGCTCGGCCTGCGCGGCGTGGGCCTCGGCATCAGTCCGGACGCCCTCGTCGATGGCGTCGCGGAAGGCGAGTCCATCGAGCGCATAGAACAGCTTCTTGGTGATCGCCATGCCGGTCATCGAATGCGAGGCGAGGCCCAGCACGATGCGCTCCACCTCGGTGGTGAAGGCCGCCGACGAGAGCACGCGACT
>CAYHCW010000542.1:0-2281 GCA_964355025.1 uncultured Gemmatimonas sp.
CGTTTCGGACGGTGCGTAGGCACAACGTCAGCGGGGGGTGATGTTCTTGGCCGCCTGTTCGTCGTTCGCGAGATCGCTCATGTTGAGCGTGGCCAGGATTCCCTGCTGCGCCTCGTTGGGTCGGGTGATCGAGTAGAGTTGCGTTTTTTCGTTGGCGATCAGGTTGAGGTGGGCGGTGCCAAGCACCTCGAGCGCCGCGGGCGCGCTGAGCCCGGCTGCCGCGAGGCGCCGGCCAAGGATGCGCTGCAGGAGCAGGGCGAGCATGCAGAGGGTGACGTGCGCTCGGAGCTTGATGTCGGTCTGGTGGTGGACGGGACGCAACTCAAGGGTGCTTTTGATGGTTTGAAAGTCCTTCTCGACGACGTCCTTTTCAAAGTACGTGGCGACGACGTCGGTCGCGGAGCCGGGCGTTTCCGGGTGGGCAGCGATCACCACGAGGCCATCGGCCCGCCGACGGCTGGCCCACGCGTCGGCATCCTCATCGAGGATCACGGTGCGAAGACCCTCCGTTTTCTCCAGTCGCGGCGACATGGTGAGCCCGAGGTGGGCCCTCACGATGGCGCTGTGCGCTTCGGTGAGCGCGCCGGCGTCGGAGCGGTGGTTGCCCACCGACGCCAGCCGCCGATTGATGTCGGCGACGACGGCGCGGACCTTCACGCGGCAGTCCGTGTCCACCGCCCGAGCCGACAGGAAGCGATCCGGGTTGAAGTACAGGACGCCACGGGCGCGTAGCGTGGCCGTTTCGTGGGAGGGCGCCTTGTGCATGGCTCTGACCCGACGCTCCGGGTGGCGTTGGATCGCCGCCTCGAACGCCGCCGCCTGGTCGGCCACGGGCAACCCCGCGAGCGTGCGCAGCTCGCCGACGCCCAGCGAGTCGGCCTGACCCGCCAGCACCCGGTGTCGAATCGTGAGAGAGAGCCCGAGCAGCGGCAGATGCCGCCGCGCGGAGGAGGCTGTATTCCCGTTCCGATCGGCGACCTCCCGGAGCGGACCCCCACTCAACCCCTCCAATTCGACGGCGAATCGCATCGCGACGACGGCCGCGGAGCCCCGATCCGATCCGGCGGCGGCGGCTTTGTCGAACACACCGAGGTCGAGGACGAAGCGATCGGCCCGCGCGTGGGTGAACCCGTTGGTGGCCGCGACGGCCGCGACGGAGGCTGGGGTGGCCCCAGGGGTCTCGCACGCGGTTTGGAGGGCCGCGACCTTTTCCCAGGGAATTGGCGCCCCCGAAGGGATGAACTCGATCCATGGAAGCGCCGTGAGGTAGTGGATCCCGCTGGAGGCGAGGCGCTCTACGGCACGCGCGTTCCCCACCGCTCGGTCGAAGATGACGGGCTTGTCCCCCACCCAGTCCAGCTTCGATGCGTCCTCGGCCATCTCCAAGAGCGCCGTCGCGTCGTGATAGCGCCCGCTGAGCGTCGTCCAACGGAGGGGGTACCCACGCTGGTCGCACAACAGGACGATACCGACGCGGCGCCGATACAGCCCCTCTTTGTCCTTGCCTTCCGCCGCGAGCGGCAGTTTGCTCCCCACAATCCAGGTGTCCGTGGCGTCGATGAACAGCCGGACACACGCGCCCTCCGTCCGCTGGATCACCCCCGGGAGCCGAGCCTGCAGCGCGGCGTCCACGGCCTCCAACGAGGCGAGCGCGCGGTGGACGCGCGAATTGTTGAACTGCGTCGGGGAAACGCCCATCAACTCCGCCAACGCTGTGGTCGGAAACCAACGCTCGGCGGCGAGCTTCGACCCCGGCGCGATGCACCGGTGGAACGCGAGCGCCGCGATCACCTGATCCGCACCTACGGCCTGGTTGTGCTCCGGGAGCAGCTCCGCCAACAGCTCCGCCAGCCCGCAGTCGCGCCAGAGTCGCTGCAATACGGCAAGATCGAGGTAGCGGTAGTTGGCCTGAACGACAGGTTTCGCTGGCGCGGACGTCGGCTTCTTGGTCGGGACCACCAACGCCTCGCCGCTTCGGTTCGCTTCGAGCGCCGCACGGAGGTTCGCGATTGCCTCGTCGTCGAGGGTGCCGAGTGAGGCCAGCACCCGGTGCGTCGGGCGGCCGTCCTGCGGGCGCCGGTAGCTCTCGACGAGTTGGGCGTAGCGGTAGGTCTTGTCTCCACGGCGGATGGTGGCGAGGCGGATGTGCATGGGCTGTTGATGCTACATGAAGATAGTATCATGCACAAGATACCAGTCTTATATTTCATATGTTGCTGCTACATGGAATTGCATGTCCCCATCGAACGCCCGGTTCGCCGGAGGGGTGATCAACTTGGGC
>CAYHCW010000543.1:0-2276 GCA_964355025.1 uncultured Gemmatimonas sp.
CGCCCGCGATGGTCCGCCAGGGCTTGAACCACTCGCGCCCGGCAGTGAGTGTGCCCACACGCGCCTCCACACCGTCGGACACGGCCAGCAACGCATTCGGCGCGAACAGCGATGGCACTTCCGCCTTGTAGGTCTGGATCTGCTGAAATGCGCTCCAGATTGTGGCGTTCTCGTCGGCGGCGTTCTTGAGTTCCACCACCGCCAACGGCAGGCCGTTGACGAAGAGCACCACATCCGGCCGGCGCGAGTGTTTGTTCTCGACGACGCTGAACTGGTTCACCGCCAGCCAGTCGTTGCCTGCCGGGTCGTCGAAGTCGAGAGCCCGCGCTTGTGCACCTCGGATCTCGCCCTCGGCCGTGCGGTACTCGACCGTCACGCCATCCACCAGCAGCCGATGCAGCGCACGGTTGCGCACGATCAGTTCCGCGCCTTCTGGCCGCGTCAGCTTGCGGAAGGCGTCGTCCAGCGCCTCCGCGGGCAGCGCCGGATTCAGCCGGGCGAGCGCATCACGCAACCGCTGCACCAGGACGACCTGCCCGTAGTCATCGCGCTCAGCGGCAGGCTCGCCGGGAGCGATCTCCGCGCCGTTCCTGACCGACCAGCCGACGCCATCGAGCCATGCGAGGGCGGCCTGTTCGACGATGGACTCCGAGAAGCGGGTCACTCGATCACCTTCCAGTGGCCGCCCTTGTCGGGGCCGATTCGGACAAGGCGATGTGACTCGCGCAGCGACCGGATGGCGCGGTGGATGGTGAGCTCCGACTTCCCCAGCCGCGCAGCGAGTTGCGGTACCGACAGGTTCGGTTCGTCAGCCAACAGCCGCAGAACCGCCGTCGGGGTTTTCCCTGTCGTTTTCACTGTCGTTTTCCCTGTCGTTTGCACCGGCAGTCCAAACGTCATGACCACCGCCCCCTCGCGCACCGTGACCTCCGGCCGGGCATGCCCGGACTCCTGCATCAGGCGGGCGATCTTCAGGGTGCCGCGCCCCCAGGTCTCGATGATGCCACGCCGGTAGAAGGTGCGCGCGATCATCGGGTTCCACGGCTTCGACTCGTGCTCCCGGAACAGCGCGTCGGGCGTCAGCCCGAAGTGCAGCTCCCCGATCGAGATGATCTCCAGGCGGTCGTCGTACAGGACCACTCCCACCGAGCCGCCGCCGATGGAGTAGTCGCGGTGCACGAAGGCATTCGCCAGCGCCTCGCGTAGCGCCTCGACAGGCAAGAGGGGCGTGTCCACCCGTTCCATCTGGCCAGGCACGATGCGCCCAGCCACCGGCAACGAGTCGATCAGGAAACGCTCCGCGCGACGCATCAAGGTGAAGGCGTTGCCGTGGAACTGGCGATTGTCGAGGAAATCGTCGCGCCGGACACCCTTGAAGCGCGCCACCTTGAGCAGCAACTGCGGGTAGTCCGGCAGTTGCACCTCGTCCTTGCAGAACAGGACGACCGCCGCGCGCGACAGACGCTCGCCCTCCACCAGCAATCCCAGCCCCCCGCAGGATCTCCAGCGGCTCTCGCGTGCCCGGGTCGTCCAACCGGCCCCTGCGGATCGACTCCTCCAGCGTCAGCACCATCTCGCGCTGGTCGAGCCGGGACGCGTCCCATCCGACGGCGGCCCGATTCTCCCAGCGCTCGGTCGCGTGCATCTCCTCCAGCAGCAGGCGCTGGTACGTGTCGCGCGGCATCGTCCGCGTGGTGTTCAGCACCCGCTCGTAGGCCACGCCGCGGAACGCCATCGGCACCCGCGCGCCCCGCGCCACGGTCACCACCAGCACCTCGCGCCACGGACCGATGCCCACCCGATCCACCACGGGAAACAGCGGCGGTTCGAAACCCTGGAATTCCTGGGCCAGATCCTCAAGCGTGCTGTCGGCGACGGTCTGGCCCACCGGTTTTCCGGCAGGTGTCACCCCGAACAGCAATCGCCCGCCTCGGCCGTTGGCGAAGGCACAGAGCGCGCGACAAGCGCGATCCTTCTCTGCGGTGGATTTCTTGAACTCCATCGTCTCGGATTCGCCGGCAGCGGCCCAGGCGATGATCTCGTCGGGCGTCATGCGATGCGCTCAGCGAAGGGTGGAGTCGCCGCGCCGTTCCGGATCAGCCATCCGGTGCTTTCGAGCCAGGCGAGGGCAGCCGATTCGACCTCAGATTCGGTGAATTGAGCAATACTCATGATTGCGCTTTCGTAGCGACTAGCCGGCTCATGTGTGGTATAAAAAAGCCATGCGTAAAAAGCCCCTGATCGAAACTAACCCCTATCTGAAAGATCCTGCGCAA
>CAYHCW010000544.1:0-2276 GCA_964355025.1 uncultured Gemmatimonas sp.
GGAAGCTGTGCCCCACCGACCGGCGGGCGCGCTACGCGGCGCTCACCCGCAAGGGCACGGCGCTGATGAAGGAGATCTTTCCGCGGCACGCGCTGGCGATCCGCGACGCGATGGCGGGGCTGACGCAGGCCGAGCAGAAGGAAGCGACGGCGCTGCTGAAGCGGCTGGGGCGCACGGCGGCGGGCGGGTAGCAGGCGGCGCAGGCAACTGCGCACCGCGAAGTCACGAAGGACACACGAAGGGAGCACGAAAAACCACGGGGGGAGCTGCCACGACGCAGTTCCCCCCATGGGTCTTCCTTCGTGACACTTCGTGCCCTTCAATTCTTCGTGGTGTGCCGTCGAGGATCTATCGTTTTGCCAGGCGCCTGCGTAGGGTACAGCGCACTCCAACCCCTCGGACCCCCGCCATGCACCGTTCATTCCGCGCGCTCGCGTTTGCCCTGTTGCTTCCCCTGGCCGTGGGTGCCCAGACGCGCGGCGTGACGAGCGGCCAAAAGGCGCCGCGGCTGGTCATTCGCAACGCCACGATGGTCGATGGCAACGGCACGCCGGCCCGCGGGCCGGTGGACATCGTCGTGGAGAACGGCCTCATCAGCGACATCGTCACGCTCGACCCGGTGGCGATGCGGCGCGGCGACGCGCGACGGCCGGCGGGCGACGCGCAGATTGACGCCACGGGCAAGTTCGTGCTGCCGGGACTGATCAACGCGCACACGCACATGCAGAGCAACCGCTCGGGGCAGTCGATGGGCGGTTTCGAGTATTACATGCTGCTCGAGCTGGCCAACGGCGTGACGACGTTGCGCGAGGTGGGCGCCGAGAACGACACGTTGAGCATCCGCCTGCGCGACCGCCAGGCAAAGGGCGAGTTTGCCGGGCCGCGCATCCTCGTCTATCCGCAGTTCGCGGCGGGGCGGCGGATCCGCACGGTGGCCGACGCGCGCGCCCGCATGCAGGAGCTGAAGGCGTGGGGCGCCGATGGCGTGAAGATTGGTGGACTCGATCGCGACCTCATGGCCGCCATGGCAGAGGAGGCACACAAACTGGGCCTCCCGATTGCCCATCACGTGGGCGTGGAAGAGACCAACGCGTGGGACGACATCGCCTTCGGCACGCGGAGCATCGAGCACTGGTACGGCATCCCGGATGCGGCCATCGCCGACCGCCGCCAGCACTTTCCGAGCGACTACAACTACCTGGACGAAACCGATCGCTTTCGGTGGGCCGGGCGCCTGTGGCGCGAGGCCGACCCGAAGATCCTGGACTCGGTGCTCACGGCGATGGTGAAGGCGAATGTTGCGTGGGTGCCGACGATGGACATCTACGAGGCGAGCCGCGACCTGCAGCGCGCACAGACGCAGCCCTGGTTCCAGGACTACCTGCATCCGTCGCTGGCCAACTACTTCAAGCCCGACCCGTCGAATCACGGGTCGTACTTCATTGGGTGGAGCTCCAGCGACGAGGTGTACTGGAAGGAGAACTACCGCCTCTGGATGTCGGCCCTGCGCGACTTCGAACGGAAGGGCGGCGTGGTGGGATGCGGCGATGACGCGGGGTTCATCTACCAGGTGTACGGCTACGGCCTGGTGCGCGAGATGGAGCTGCACGCCGAGGCGGGGTTCCATCCGCTGCAGGTCATCCAGCATTGCACGGGGAACAACGCGAAGATCCTGGGCAAGGAGCACGAGATCGGCCGCGTGCGCGTGGGCTTCGCCGCCGACCTGCTGGTGGTGGACGGCAATCCCCTGGAAGACCTCAAGACGCTGTATCCCACGCACCAGGTGCAGTTGAAGGACGGCAAGGAGGTGCGCGCGGGGCTGGAGTGGACGATTGCCGGCGGCGTGCCGTACCACGTGCCGACGCTGAGCGCGCGGATCAAGGCCATTGTCGACGAGGCCAAGGGGGCGAAGTGACGGAAACCGGACTGGGGCCGCTGGCGCAGGTGGCGGTGACGTTTCGCGACCTGCCGGCGGCCATTGCGTTCTATCGCGATGTCCTCAGCCTGCCGCTGATGTTCGAGACCAACGGCATGGCCTTCTTTGCCATGGGCGACGTGCGGCTGATGATGACGGCGCCGGAGGATCCGGCGTTCGACCATCCGGCGTCGGTGCTGTACCTCAGGGTGACGAACATCGACACCACCTACGCCGAGCTCGTGGCGCGCGGCGTGGTATTCGATGGCGAGCCGCACCTCATCGGCAAGATGGGCGCCACCGAGATCTGGATGGCGTTCTTCCGTGACAGCGAGGAACACATGCTGGCGATCACGGAAGA
>CAYHCW010000545.1:0-2268 GCA_964355025.1 uncultured Gemmatimonas sp.
CAGTGGACGCCCTCGTCGTCACTGACGAAGAGCTCGTAGCCGGTCGTGCCGCCGCCTGCACTGCCGATGGTCCCGCCACACGTGGAGCATCCCGAGGCGGGCGGATGCCAGGTCATCAGCGCCGTTCGCCCCTTGGACGTCAGCACGACGATGCGCTTGCCGTCACGGACCGCCGCGACGACGCCGAAGAGCGCACGCGTCGACGCGAGGACGGAGCCCTCGGGGAGCTTGAGGTCCCCCTCCATCACGGTGACGGCCGACGGGATGAGCGCGAACTCACCCGTGGAGCCGCCGCCGGAGCACGCCGACAGGGTCACGAGCGCGAGAAGAAAGGCGGCCGCGAGCCCGTTGGTCGCCGGGCGGCCCGTCGCGGATGTCGCATGGAATCGGTTGAGCATGCGATCTCGCCGGGTGGTTGAGGCAGTCATGTTGCGATAGTGTCCCCGATTGTCGCGCGTTGTCGCCCGAGGTAGCGTAAAGTATTTTGTGTCTGGTCAGAAAGGCACGTGATTTCAACTAGTTCAGGAGGGTGCGCATGGCCTCAGCCCGTCGTTCCTCCAGGCGCGCCCGGTACTGGAGGTGGGTCAGCTTGTTGGAGTTGATGGCCGTGGTCGACCACCCGAACTCGAGGCGAAGGGCGGTGAAGGCCAGGAGGGCTTTGAGGCCGTCCGCGCCCATGCTGTCCATCGCTTTCGACCGGCGCTTGAACTCCTTGTTCACCCGCTCGATGGGATTCGTCGTGCGAAGCGCCTCCCAATGCTCCTTGGGAAACTCGTAGTGAACCAGCAGCATTTCGATATCCCGATCGAAGCTGGCGAGGGCGTCGTCGGCGAGCCCCTTCCAGCGCTCCTGCATGGCCTTGAAGGCGGCCCGGGCCTCGGATCCCCCCTGCGCGTACTGTACGGCGTCCCAGCCGACCTTGAACTCGGATTGGAAGCGCTTCGGCACCCGCGTGAACACGTTGCGCGCCTTGTGGACCCAGCACCGCGCCACGCGCGCGTTCGGAAACGCCGCCAGGAATGCCGTCGGCAGCCCCGGCAGCCCGTCCATGATCCCCAGCTGCACGGCCGAGGAGTCCAGCCCGCGGTCCTTCAGATCGGCGAACACCATTTCCCATGCCCCGCGGCTGTCCTTGTCGCCCTGGACCATCGACAAGACGCTCTTGTGTCCGAGCTCGTCGACCCCGATCACCACGAGCGTGGGCTCCCGCGCCACCGTGCCCCGCCGGATGTGGAAATTCGTCCCGTCCACGTACAGGTAGTGCCATCGGCGGCCGCCCAGAGGCCGCTCCAGGAACTTCTTCGCCGCCGGGACGATGGTCTTGAGCGCGTTCGAGACCTCCTGAGCCGAGACGCGAATGCCCAGCACGCGTCCGCTCACCTGCGACAGCATCCGAGTCGAGAGGCCTGCCAGGTGCAGCAGGGCCAGGTCCCGCTCCGTCGCCTCGTCGTAGTGCCGACTCGGCGGCACAACCTTGCTCTCGAACTTGCCCGCCCGGTCCCGCGGCACCCGAACACGCAACGCGCCCAGCCCCTTCACCGCGTACGTCCGTGTCGTGAACCCGTTGCGCTTGTTGGCCCCCTTCGGTTCCTGCCCCAGGAACAGCTCCAGCTCGGCATTCATGACCTGTTCGAGCGTCGCGATCACCGCGTCCCGCGCCTGTTCGACGACCTCCCGCCACGCATCCACAGGCGCGGCTTCGAAGCGCTTCGCCAGCGCCACAACGTCTTGCACCTTCAGGGCGATCTTCATCAGCGAGTCCTTCATCTTCATCGGGAAACCCTTGTCTTAGTAGGCCCTCCGACCCGGACACAAAAGACTTTACGCTACCCCTTCGGCGCATTCATTGCTACACTGACCGGCGCACGCGCCATTGGCACAGACCTGGCCCGCCGGGCAGCCCTGCTCGATGCCCCACTCGAGGCAGCCGTCGTCGTCGAAGTTGCCGCAGCTTTGGAAACCGGCGCCGGCGCACTGCCGGGCGTTGAGCTGCCCGCACTCGTTGCTGCAGACCAGGCTGCACTCGCCGTTCGAGCACGTCTCGTTGAGATCGCACGGAACGGCCTCGGACCACTCGGTGCACTCGTCGCCGTCGAAGTTGCCACAGGCCTGGGCGCCCCCGGGCGAGCACTGACGCGTGCCGTCCGCACACTCGTTGACACAGGCCGCGCGACAGTTCCCGCCGGAGCAGGTCTGCCCGGCTTCGCACGACGAGGGCAGGCCCCACTCGAGGCACGCGTCGTCGTCGAAGTTGCCGCAGGTCTGGAA
>CAYHCW010000546.1:0-2266 GCA_964355025.1 uncultured Gemmatimonas sp.
GTTCACGCTGCGCCTGCCGGCGCACAGTGGCGCGGTGGCCAAGCTCCGCGCCGGCCAGCCCGGCCAGCCCGCCGGTCGCCGGTCGTCCATCGCGCGTGCCACCGTGCTCCTGGCCGAAGACGATGAGGCAACCGCGCGCACGTACGTCGGTTATCTCGCGTCGAAGGGGTACAACGTGCTCCTGGCCCGCGATGGCGAAGCGGCGCTGATCCTTGCGCGCGACGTGCAACCCGCGCTGATCCTGATGGATATCCAGATGCCGCGGCTCGACGGGCTCGAGGCGATCCGCCGGCTGCGCTCGGACGCGGCGTTCGTCGCGACGCCCATCATCGCCCTCTCCGCCCTCGCCACCCCAGCCGATCGCGACCGATGCCTGGCCGCGGGCGCCAACCTGTTCATCAGCAAACCTACCAGACTCCGGGAGCTGCTCGCGCACATTGCGAGCTTCATCGGAGTTCCAGACGCCGGAGAGTTCCAATGATCGCGAAGGACAACCCCCTGCGGCCGAGCCGCCTGCTCGTGGTGGACGATACGGCGACGGGCCGCGCGACGGTGTCGGCGGCGCTGGTGCGCGAAGGGCACGAAATCCTCGAGGCGTCGTCGGGCGCCGAGTGCCTGCGCCTCGCGGTGTCGCATGCCCCGGACCTGATCCTGCTCGACGTGATGATGCCGGGCATCGACGGCTTTGAGGTGTGCCGGCGCCTTCGGGCGGACCCGCGGACGCAGGGCATTGCCGTCGTGATGGTCACCGCGCTCTCCGATGACGCCTCGATGGCGCGCGGCATCGAGGCGGGCGCCGATGACTTCCTCGGCAAGCCCTTCAACAAGTGGGAACTCCGCGCCCGCGTGGCGTCGCTCGTGCGTCTCGGGGCCCAGCAGCGCCTGCTTGCCGAGCGCGACCGCTTCTCGTGGGTCTTCGAGCACGCGACCGACGGCTTTGCGCTGCTCGACGGCAACGGGCAGATTCTCCACGCCAACGCGGCAGCCCGTCGATTCCTCGGATTCGCCGACGGCGACGTGGCCCACGGCGATTTCATCGCACTCGTGACGGCGCACAACGTGGCACAACCGACGCGGGCGTGGGATCGATGGGGCACCGTCGAAGGCAACGACGTGCCGATCCATCTGCTGCGCAGCATCGTCGGGACGTCGCGCAGCGAGTGGCTGCAGGTCACGCCGCACCGGGAGGCGACGGACCCTGACGGCATGACAATCGTCAGCCTGCGCGACGTGACGGCGCAGGTGGAGCGGCAGATGCGGCAGTTCGACTTCCACGAGATGGTCTCGCACAAGCTGCGCACGCCGCTGATGGGCGTCGTGGCATCCGTCGACCTGCTCGGGTTCGACGCCGCCAAGCTGCCGGCCCAGGACGCGCGGCTGATCGAAGTACTGAAGCTCTCGGCGCAGCGGCTGAGCACGGCGGTCATCGATGTCCTGGAGTTTGCCGACCACGGGGCAGAACGAGAGCCGCCGCTCGACATCCGGCAGCTTGGCGCGCTGGTTCAGGAGGTGGCGGAGGAGCAGCGCATCGGGCCCCTTGTGGTCGATATCGACCCGCCGCTTGAACGCCTTGCGATCCGGCTCGGCGAGTCGTCCATGCGGACAATCTTCGGGGAGTTGTTCGAGAACTCGCGCCGCTTCCATCCGTCCGGGACCCCGGACGTCACGGTACACGTGACACCCCGCTCTGGCAGTCTCGTGCAGATCGACGTGGTGGACGACGGCATCACGCTCACCCCAGGGCAACTGGAGCGCGTTCTTGAACCGTACGTGCAGGCCGATCCCGAACTCACGGGCGAAGTGCCCGGCATGGGACTTGGCCTCTCCTTGGTGGCCACGCGGATTCGATGCGCGGGCGGGCGGTGCCTGATCGAGAATCGCGGTGACCGCGCCGGCGTGCGCGTGCGCATGCTGCTTCCGTTCACGGTGGACTGATGCGTCGCGCTCGCGTGCTGATCGTCGATGACGAGGGGGCCAGCCGGGCCGTCGTCGCCTCGGCGCTCAAGGGGCTCGAGCTCGACGTGGTGGAGGCCGACTCGGCGGCGTCGGCGCTCGAGGCGGTGACCGACCCGCCCGACGCGATTGTGCTGGACCTGATGATGCCGGGGATCGACGGCATCGAACTCTGCCGCATGCTGCGCAATGCCGAGTCGACGCGCGACGTGCCGATCCTGATGCTCACGGCGCACACCGGACGCGAGCAGAAGCTGCTGGCGCTCGAGGCCGGCGTGGACGACTTCCTCGCGAAGCCGCTGGACCGCCTGGA
>CAYHCW010000547.1:0-2266 GCA_964355025.1 uncultured Gemmatimonas sp.
ATCTGCATGCCGTCGAGTTCGCGCGCGTAGTTCACGATGCCGATGGTCAGGCCGTGCTGCTGGCCGCGCATGGCGTTCACCGCCGACACCGAGACGCCGCGCATGCGGCCCCCCTTCTCGAGGCGCGACAGCGCCGGGGCGATCATCAGGCCGTCCATTCGGTTGGCGCCGATCATCGAGGCGATCGCGACCTTGCGGATGGTGGGCGCGCCAATGCCGAGGCCGGCGATGGCGAGACCATCGATGCTGTTGCCCGCGCCGATGCCGACGAATGAGAGCCCGATGCCGCGCAGCGTTCCGCCCACGCCGACGCCCACGCCCCCGATGGCGATGCCGTGCAGGTCGCCGCCGACGCCGGCGCCGATGCCGCCAATCAGCGCGCCGCGCACGTTGCCGCCCGCGCCTACGCCCACTCCTCCGCCGGCGATGCCGCGAAAGTCACCGCCGATGCCCGCGCCCACGCCACCCACCATCAGGCCGCGGCCGCCGCCACCTGCGCCAACACCAACACCTCCAACGGCGATGCCGTTCAGCTTTCCTCCGGCCGCCGCACCAATACCGCCCACGACGATGCCGCGAATGTTGCCGCCGGCGCCAACGCCAATGAGGCCACCCGCCGCGCCGCGCAGGTTGCCGCCGACGCCCGCACCAATGCCGCCGAGCAGGATGCCGCGCGCATCGCCGCCCACGCCCGCGCCGATGCCGCCCACCGCGAAGCCCTGCAGGTCACCCCCGGCACCCGCGCCGATGCCGCCCACCATAATGCCCTTGAGCCGACCACCGGCCCCAAGGCCCACCGGCGCAAAACCAATGCCCGTGATGTTGCGCGACGCGCCGACACCAAAGAGACCGGTGGCGATGCCGCTGATTGAACCGGCCGCCGTCAATGGCGCGCCAAAGGCGAGGCCGCGCACCGTGCCGGTGGGCTCGTCGTATGGATTCCAGATGGTGAAGTTCGCGCCCCGCACCTGCTGCAGGTCGCGGTCGCGGTAATTGAAGCGAAGCCCCGTGACGTTGGGATAATTGCCAATCGAAATCCCGTGGCGCACCGGCGCCGTGGGTTCACGATCCTGGGCGGCCGCGGAAGTGGCGGCAGCGGCCAGCAGGGCGAGCACTATCGTGTGACAACGACGCATGGGCAGGGTCCTGGCGTGATCGAGGGGTGCGGCGACTGGTGGCACTACGGCGGCGCGGGCGGCCGGGTTTCCCGCTGCGCGGTCGGCACGAGACCCGATTCCGCATGTTGGACACGCACGCGTGCGAAAGGGTTTGAAGGTGTTCCCGCCCCGAGGCGTGCATCGTAGGTTCCGGCATTCCCCCGGAGGGTTCCGATGCCGACCGTGACGCCCCGAACTTCCTTGCGTTTTGCCCCTGGCCGCTCCCTGCGCCCTGGGCGTTGGCTCGGCGCGATCGCGCTGTGCGCGGCATTCGCCTCGTCCCTGGCCGCACAAGCCGCCGTTGCACCGGAATACGCGTTTACCCAGGTGATGATCCCGTCGCGCGACGGCGTGAAGCTCAACACGGCCATCTACGCGCCGAAGAACCAGGCAGGGCCGCTGCCGTTCATGTTCATCCGCACGCCGTACGGCGCGCCGGGGGCGGGCTCCTCACCGGTGCGCGGCTACCCCGAACTCGCCGCTGAGCAGTACATCTTCGTCGTGCAGGACATCCGCGGGCGCTACAAGAGCGAGGGGCAGTTCGTGATGCAGCGCCCGCCGCGCATCGTCGACGGCCCGGGCCCTAGCATCGATGAAAGCACCGACGCCTTCGATACCATCGAGTGGCTGCTCAAAAACGTCCCGAACAACAACGGCAAGGTCGGGATGATGGGGGTGTCGTACCCGGGGTGGCTGGCGGCCATGGCCATGCTCAGCCCGCATCCGGCGCTCGCGGCGGTCAGCCCGCAGGCATCGCCCGCCGACATGTGGATCGGCGACGACTTCCATCACAATGGCGCGTTCCGGCTGAGCTACGGCTTTGAGTACGCGGCCATGATGGAGACGTCCAAGGAGAACGAGAACTTCGCCTTCGACCGCTACGACACCTATGACTGGTACCTGAAGCTCGGCTCGCTGGCGAACGTCAACGCGAAGTACCTCAAGGGGAAGATCCCCACGTGGAACGACTTTGCAGCGCACCCGAATTACGATGCGTTCTGGCAGCGGCAGGCCATGCAGTCGTACCTGACGCGCGTCACGGTGCCGACGCTCAACGTCGGCGGCTGGTGGGACCAGGAAGATTTCTACGGCCCGGTGCACATCTACCG